>CAMIWP010000086.1 GCA_946402475.1 uncultured Selenomonadaceae bacterium | reverse complement strand
TTCCGAAGTACGAGGTCAAACTCATAAGCATTGCCGCGCCTGCGCCCGATGGGAGTGATGGTGTTGTGGGGTGCGTCGGTCTCCGCGAGGATGTCTGCGGAAGCGTCGCTGTACCGGCGCCAATGCGTGAGGATTTTCTCGCAAAGACCTATGAGCTGGTCGCGATTTTCGGATCTCAGCCGCAGGGTGGACATGGGCCATTTGATGCGTCCGACCTGAACTTCGGGGAAGTCGTCAAAGGCGTATGTTTTCTCGATGTCCGCATTTTCCATGGCAAAGACGTAATGACCGCCCTGGTAGTGGTCGTGGGAGAGGATCGATCCGCCCACGATGGGAAGATCCGCATTGGAGCCCACAAAGTAGTGAGGGAATTCCGTGATAAAATCGAAGATGTTCTCAAAGGTTTCCCGGGAGATCTTCATCGGAACGTGGGCGTGATTCAGAACGATGCAATGCTCGTTGTAATAGGTGTAGGGCGAGTACTGCAGGAACCATTGTTGCCCGCGAAAGTCAAGGGGAATGAGGCGGTGTGTCTGGCGCGCGGGATGGCCTGCATGTCCGGCAAAACCTTCGTTCTCGCGGCAGAGCAGGCATTTTGGATAGGAGGAGGACTTCACGAGCTTTGCCTTGGCGATGTCCCTGGGATCCTTCTCGGGTTTCGAGAGGTTGATGGTCAGGTCCAGGTCGCCAAACTCGGTTTTTGTCTTCCATATGATGTTCTTGTCGATGCGAGTCTTGCGAATGTAATTCGATGCGATGCTGAGTTTGTAGTAGTTGTCCGTTGCCGTCTGCGGAGAGTGTTCATAGTCCGCGCGGAATCGACGGATGACCTCGGAAGGACGAGGCATCACGCAGTCCATGATCCGGGTATCCATGAGATCCCGCTCGTTGACCGTATGCTCGATGAGTTGTTTTTCCGCAGCGTAGTCCAACATCTTCTCGAGGATCGGCGTTGCGGTTTCCAGCGTTTCCTCCACCGGCTCCGGCGAGAACTCGCCGGTTTGCAGAAGATCGACGAGACGGTTTGCCGCATAATAGAAATCGGATGCTTCCATCAGTCCCTGCTGCTCTGCAAAGTGCAGCAGGCGGTTGATTTCCCTGTTGATCATGGTCGTCCACCTTCCTTAATCCCCATAACCGTCGGGGTGTTTTTCATGCCAGTTCCAGGCTGTGCGGATGACGGCCTCCACATCCGTGTAGCGCGGCTTCCAGCCGAGGATCTTCCGGGCTTTTTCGCTGGAGGCAATCAGCTGGGCGGGATCTCCTGCCCGGCGTTTTCCCATTTCCAGCTTGATGTCCTTTCCCGTGGCTTTTTTTGCCGCTTCGATCATTTCCATGACGGAGAAGCCCTGTCCGTTGCCGAGATTGAAGATATTGCTCTCACCGCCGTCACGCAGATAGTTCAGTGCCAGCACATGAGCGTCCGCGAGGTCAATGACGTGGATGTAGTCCCGCAGGCAGGTGCCGTCCGGCGTCGCATAGTCGTCCCCGAAGACCGTGATATGGTCGCGCTTCCCCAAGGGTACCTGCAGGATGAGGGGAATGAGATGAGTTTCCGGGTGGTGATCTTCGCCGATAGATCCGTCATCCAGTGCCCCCGCCGCGTTGAAATAACGAAGGGAAACATAACGGATGCCGTCGGCACGGCTCACCCATTTCATCATTTTTTCCATGGTGCGCTTGGTTTCCCCATAGGTATTTGTGGGAGTTGTCTCATCTTCTTCCATGATGGGGATGCGTTTCGGCTCGCCGTAGACCGCCGCCGTGGAGGAAAATACGATTTTGTCTGTATGATGCCGCACCATGGCCTCCAGAAGCACCTGCATGCCGTAGACATTGTTGTTAAAGTATTTCAGGGGCTTTTCCATGCTTTCTCCCACCAAGGAGTTGGCCGCGAAATGGATGACTGCTTCAACGGCGTTCTCCGAGAAGATCTTGTCCAGCACGGCAGCATCCCGGATATCCCCTTCATAAAATTTTGCTTTGGGGTGGAGTGCCCCTTTGTGACCCGTCTGGAGATTGTCGACGATGATGACATCTTCCCCTCCGCCAATGAGCTGATGAACCGCATGGGAGCCAATATAGCCTGCCCCGCCGCATACTAGAATCGACATATTCCTTCCTCCTGTTCATGAAATTCTGCGTGTGCCATCTGCGATATTCGCCACATAGAAGCTGGGCGCATAGCCAATCTTTTTCGTGTACCCTTCCGTGATATCCCGCTCAAAGGCATCCAGAGCGTCGTTTCGGACGATGCTCACCGTGCAGCCGCCAAAGCCGCCGCCCGTCATGCGGGATCCGATGACGCCCGGCTGTTTCCATGCCAGCTCCGCCAGGGTATCCAGTTCCACACCCGTGGCTTCATAATCATCCCGCATGGACACGTGGGCATCGTGCATGAGTCGCCCGAAGGCCTCCAAATCGTTCTTCTCCAATGCCTTCACGGCCTCCAGCGTGCGCTGGTTCTCGTAGACTGCGTGGCGCGCACGGCGTCGCTCCACGGGATCTTTGATGGCGTCGGAAATCGCGTCGAACTCCTCTTTCGTGAGGTCCCCCAAGGTTTTGACGGGTTTTACGATCCGGAGCTCGGACAGGGCGTGTTCGCACTGTCTGCGCCGCTCGTTGTAGGCAGAAGTCACCAGACTGTGCTTCTTGTTCGTGTTCGTGATCATGATGCTGCAATCTTCAAGGGCCAATCGGCTGTAACGGTATTCCAGGGTATTGCAGTCCAGCAGAATGGCACAGCCTTTTTTTCCCATGCCTACGGCAAACTGATCCATGATGCCGCAGTTCATCCCGACAAACTGATTCTCCGCCTTTTGGGAGAGTTTTACCATCTCCACCATGTCCAATCCGAAACGGAAGGCATCGTTCAGGATGACAGCCATGAGGACTTCCAGGGAAGCGGAGGAGGATAGGCCGGCGCCGTTTGGAAGTGTTCCGTAGAATAGAATATCAAAGCCGTGCTCTGAAGAGTACCCCGCCTTCTGGAAGACATCCGTCACGCCCATCGGGTAGTTGGCCCAGTCCTTTGCGGGATCCGGGACGAGATCCTGCATGGGGAAGGAAAGAATGCCCTTCTCGGGAAGGTTCATGGAATAGATGCGGGACCTCTTGTCTGTGCGGTCGGCTACCAGGGCATAGGTGCCGAGGGAAATCGCACATGGGAATACGTGGCCCCCGTTGTAGTCTGTGTGCTCACCGATAAGGTTTACCCTTCCCGGCGAGAAGTAGGTGCGCGTCTTGGCATCGCCGAACTGCTTCCGGAATTCTTCTTGTGCTTTGGATAAAATTTCCATTTCAGCTTTCCTCCCATTTCCTCATGTCTGAACGCATTAGACGTATTAGGTATCCTACTAGTGCACTGGCACGATGATATTTCGACAAACGCCACCGCCTATGTCGCCCTCTGCTTTGTTGTCGTCAGTCGGCATAGCCACCGCTATGCCTCCCTCCTCCGTCGCGCATATGACGACATATTCGGCGTCGTTTTTATATCAAAAATCATCGTGTCAGTACACTAACCCGATACCTAATATACAATATTCTCTGCACATTTTGGATTATCCTTCTCCTCGCACGTTGTTTTCCCTATCTTGTTCACAACCGTACGACATGATATACTAAAAAGTCAGACGAATTATCTATAGGAGGGGAATCCGTTCCGGGGGAGTGGTTTCATGCTGGAATTCATCATTGGACGGGCAGGGGCGGGGAAGTCCGCCGCCTGTCTTTCTGATATAAGGGAGCGAATGGAGAAGGAGCCCATGGGAGCGCCCCTGATTCTCCTTTTGCCCGAACATATGACCTATCAGGCAGAGCGGGAGCTGGCAGCTTCCATGAAGGAGGGAAAGGGCTTTCTGCGAGCGCGGGTATTCGGCTTTCGTCGCTTTGCCCGACAAGTATTGCTAGAAGTGGGAGGCATGGTCTATCCCAGAGTGACAGAGGTCGGGAGAAGCTTGCTCCTGAAAAAGATTCTGAGCCGTCGCCAGGCAGAATTGAAGGTCTTTGGCCGGGCGGCAAGGCAGAGGGGATTCAGTCGATCCTTGTCGGGTTCCATCCAGGAGTTTAAGAGCTATGGCATTGGAGCCGAGAGTATGAAGGAGGCGGCGGAGAAGACAGAGGATCCGCGTCTTCGCGGAAAGCTGGAGGACATGGCCCTGCTGTCGGAGGAATTTCAAAGGGCTATGAAGGGCCGCTACAATGACAATGAGGACGTGATGGACACTCTGGTCAAACGCCTGTCCAAGGCGAAATTCCTTTGGGGTGCGGAGGTGTGGGTGGACGGCTTCATCTTCTTCAATCCTCAGGAGCGGAAAGTGCTGGAAGAGCTCATGAAATTGGCTCACGAGATCCACGTGTCCCTCGCCATGGACCCGGATCTTCGCTCTCCTGCCAATCTGCGCCAGACAGGAATCTTTCATCGGTCTTGGAAGACTATGGAGGAAATTCGTAAGATGGGAGAGTCTCTGGGACTTTCTTGGAGAGTGCGTCCTTTGAAGAAATCCCATCGGGGCAGGGAAGAGGCCCTTCTTCAGATTGAGCGGCAGCTTTTCGCACGATCCCTTCGTCCTGTGCCGGAGGCGGTCGAAGGATTTACTCTGGCGGAGGCGGCAGTGCGCCGCTTGGAGGTGGACGCGGCAGCCGCAGATATCCTGCGCCTTTGCCGGGATAAGGGCTTCCGCTACCGGGACATTGGGATACTCCTTCGGGATGAGAGCTATGGGGGGCTCATGGATTTTGCTTTGGAGGAGCACGGCATTCCCTTTTTTCGCGACACCAAGCGGAGCGCGGCCCACCATCCCCTGGCGGAACTTTTGCGCTCGGTTTTCGAAGCCTTGCGGGGGTGGCGGCATGAGCCATTGTTCCGCTGCCTGCGGACGGGATTCTTTCCCGTTACTTGGGAGCAGATGGATCGTCTGGAGAATTACGTGCTGGAGTTTGGCATCCGCGGTGCCGGGCGTTGGCTTGCGGAGGAGGACTGGCGCTGGCAGAGGCGCTCATTGGAAGAGAACGGGGAGGGGACGGATGAGCGCACGGAAAATCTTCTGACGGAGGTGAATTTTGCCAGAAGGCAGGTGACAGCTCCTTTGGATGCCTTTCTTCGGGGATTGAGGTCTGCCAAGACCGTGCGGGAGATGACAGAGGCTCTTTATCTCTTTCTGCTTGAACTGAAGGTGCCCGAGAAGCTCATGGAGTGGGCCGATCGGGCAGGGGCGGAGGGACGCCTGGACATGGCGGAGGAACATCGACAGATTTGGGGGGATGTCATAGATCTCATGGATCAGATGGTGGAACTCAGTGGCGGGGAAGGGATGACGCTCAAGGAATATGCGGACGTTCTGGAGGAGGGTTTGGCATCTCTGGAGCTATCTCTGGTCCCGCCGGGATTGGATCACGTTTCCGTGGCATCCTTTGACCAGAACAGCTTGGCCAACAGCAGGGCCATCTATATCTTAGGGGCGAATGAGGGGACCATGCCGCGGTACAGCAGAGAAAAGGGATTGTTCACCGATGGGGAGCGGCTTCGTCTGCAGGAAGTCGGGGTGGAGATCTCTTCCGGTGCTCTGGAGGGAAGTCTGGCGGAGAAGTATCTTCTCTATCGCGGTTTTACGGAGGCCAGAGACTACCTGTGGGTATCATGGTCCATGGCAGATGAGGCGGGAAACGGGTTGGCACCTTCTTCTTTGGTGGCTCGGTTGCGCGCTATGTTGCCCAACGGGGAGAGAATCTTTCTTCCCCTGGAACACCTGGCGCTCCCGGAAGAGGGTGGCAAATCCCTTGACCGGGTGGCTTCCCTGCGATTGGCAGACGGTCGCCATGCCCTG
>CAMIWP010000085.1 GCA_946402475.1 uncultured Selenomonadaceae bacterium | reverse complement strand
CTCTACGTCCTTCCACATTCCCACGGCAAGCCCCGCGAGGTACGCTGCCCCCAAAGCCGTGGTCTCCGTGATGTAGGGACGAATCACAGGCAGGTTCATGATATCCGCCTGGAACTGCATGAGGAGGCTGTTCTGGCTGGCGCCGCCGTCCACGCGGATATCCGTGATCTCCGCATCCGTGTCGGAGATCACCGCCTCGTAAACATCCCGCACCTGATAGGCAAGGGACTCCAAAGCGGCGCGAACGATGTGCGAACGACTGGTGTCTTCCTTGAGGCCGATCATCATTCCACTGGTCTGAGTATCCCAGTAGGGTGCGGAGAGCCCCCGGAAGGAAGGAATGAAATAGACGCCCCCGGAATCCTGCACCTGTTTCGCCACCCACTCCGAGTCCGACATGGAACTCAGCAGCGACAACCCATCCTTCAGCCACTCCAGTGTAGATCCGGAGACAAAAACACTGCCCTCCATGGCATAGGTGACCTCATCGCCGATTCCCCAAGCAATGGTCGTGATCAGGCCGTTCCGAGAGCTTCGATACTCCTTGCCAGCGTTCATGAGAAGGAAAGAACCTTCCCCGTAGGTGTTCTTGACCATACCCTCGCGAAAACATGCCTCGCCGAAGAGATCTGCCTGCTGGTTTCCGATGCAGCTGGCGATGGGGATCTCCGAGCCCATGACCTGGGCATCCGTCACGCCGTAAACATGACTGGAAGGAAAGACTCTGGGCAGCATGCATTTGGGGATGCCCAATTGCCGCAGGATATCGGAATCCCATTTGAGTTTTCTCAGGTGGAACATCATGGTACGGGAAGCATTGGAAACATCCGTCGCAAAGATCTTCCCGCCGCTGAGTTTCCACATGAGCCAAGTATCCACCGTCCCGAAGACCAACCCGCCCTTATCGGCAAATTCCCTGGCCCCCAGCACATTCTCCAGTATCCAGCAAATCTTCGTAGCGGAAAAATAGGGATTGATGACCAAGGATGTCTTCTGCCGGACTTCCTCCTGCAATCCCATTTCCCTTAATTTTTCGCAGAGCTTGTCCGACTGCCGGGACTTCCAGCTAATGGCGGGGTAAACCGGGCGACCCGTAGCGCGATCCCATACGATGGTGGTCTCCCTTTGGTTCGTGATCCCAAGCGCTACAATATCCCTGTTGGACAGATGAGCCAGTCGAATGGCCTCCTTGACGGTCCAGAGCTGCGTGCTCCAAATCTCATCCGGATCCTGTTCCACCCATCCGCTGTGAGGACGATAGACGTTGATGCGTTTTTCCGCATAGGAAACGATATCGCCCTTCTGGTTGAAGATGATCGCGCGATTCTTCACCGTACCGGAATCCAGGGCCAAGATATACTTTTCCGCCACACCCAAAACCCCTTTTTCACAAACTTCAATTTCTATTATAACGTAATTGTTCAAATTTTGCCAACAGCAAAATTTGAACAATCGAACGGGACGCAATCCCTTCTGAATTTTGCAACATAACATAATATCTTGACAAAATCCCTTCCATTACGATAAAATTCTGTTATTGATTGTGCGGCTTTCGCACGAAATCTGTAGTGCATACGGGGGAGATGAGCAGATGAAACGAGCCATGCAAGGTCTTCTCCTGCTCATGCTTGGGATCGCGTTGGCAACCGTCTATGCACAGGGATGGGAGCAGGGTATGCTGCTTCTGGTGATCTTCGGTTTTTCCGCCCGCGCCTACCGGGTGGCAAACGACTACCGGCAGGACGAGGATAGGGAAACCTATGACAAGCAGATGAAAGTCGTGCAGACCTTCACGCTCGTCTGTGTGTTCATCTCTTTTTATTGGCTGGAGAGCATGTTCCAGAATGTTGCCATATTCGTCTGTCTCGTGCTTCACTGCCTGATTGACCGCTATGTGAAGGCGAGTTCCTAGTGAATCGGGTATGAATGCCGGAACGGCATTTTTACTAATCCTAATGTGTGTCGGGGAAGGAATCGGTGGAAGGAGGCTCATGTTGACGGTTCCTGGGGATTTCAGGAAGTAAAAGATGTTCAGTTTATGGAGGGGAAAGGAATAATGAAGAACCTGAAAAAACTGTTGGCACTTTTCGTAACAGGCATGATGCTCATCTTTGCCGCCGGATGCGGCGGCGGGGACACCGCAAGCTCTGGTTCCGGCAGTGGCGACAAAGCTGCTTCCGGCGGCGGCAAGCGCATCGGCGTTGCAATGCCCACACAGTCCTCGCAGCGCTGGATACAGGACGGCGCAAACATGAAGGACAAACTGGAGAAGCTCGGTTACACGGTGGATCTGCAGTACGCAGAGGATGACGTGCAGGCCCAGGTTTCCCAGATTGAGAACATGATCACCAACGGTGCAAACTGCCTCGTTGTGGCCGCCATTGACTCCAGTGCTCTCGTGAACGCATTGGATCAGGCAAAGGCCCACAACATCCCGGTCATCGCCTATGACCGTCTGCTCATGGACACGGACAGCGTCTCCTACTATGCCACCTTTGACAACAAAGGCGTCGGCACCACCATCGGCAAATACGTGGAGAAGCAACTCGGACTTGCCGAGGGCAAGGGTCCCTACAACATCGAGTTCTTTGCTGGCTCCCCGGATGACAACAACGCCCACTTCCTCAATGCCGGTGTGTTCGAAGTTCTCCAGCCTTACATCGACAAGGGACAGCTTGTTGTTCCTTCCGGCCAGACGGATTTCAACACCATCTGCACCCTGCGCTGGTCTCAGGAGACTGCCCAGAAGCGCATGGAGGACATCATCTCCGGTTACTACAGCCAGGGCAAGAAGCTCGACGTGGTCATCTCTCCTTTTGACGGCATCAGCTACGGCATAGCGGCAGCCCTTGAGGGCGCCGGCTATCAGGTTGGCACGAACTGGCCGCTCATCACGGGCCAGGATGCCGAGCTCATGGCTACCAAGAACATCCTCTCCGGCAAGCAGGCCATGACAGTCTTCAAGGATACCCGGGTTCTCGCCGACAAGTGCGTGACGATGGTCCAGGCCGTCCTCGAGGGCAAGCAGCCGGAAATCAACGACACGAAGTCCTATGACAACCACAAGCTCGTCGTTCCTTCCTACCTCTGCACTCCTGTCGCAGTCGACAAGAACAACGTACAGAAGGAGCTCATCGACAGCGGCTATTACAAGAAGTCTGACGTGGGTCTTTGATTCCGTCGCCTCGAAAATGCAAACGCATTGGGCCGGGAGCAATCCCGGCCCTTTTTTTGAGGCACGCTGTGTTCGAACCCAATTTAATTTTACAAAAGGAGGGAAGCCCATATGGCTGACGATATCATCCTTGAGATGCGGCATATCATAAAGGAATTCTCAGGGGTCAGGGCACTGAACGACGTGAACCTCGTGGTCAAGAAGGGCGAGATCCACGCGCTGTGCGGGGAAAACGGAGCCGGGAAATCCACGCTGATGAACGTTCTCTCCGGCGTCTATCCCTACGGAAGCTACAGCGGTGACGTGGTGTACAAGGGGGAGGTTTGCAAGTTCCACGATATTCGCGAGAGCGAAAGAAAAGGCATCGTCATCATTCATCAGGAGCTTGCGCTCATCCCCCTGCTCACCATCGCGGAGAATATCTTCATCGGCAATGAGAACCTGATGTTCGGTGGCAAGGTCATCGACTGGGATACCACCCAGCGCCGCGCCATGGAGGTGCTGGAAAGCATCGGCATGCACGAGAATGTCAGCCGCCATGTCGGCGACCTGGGCATGGGGCAGCAGCAGATGATCGAGATCGCAAAGGCCATCGCGAAGGATGTGGAGCTTCTGATCCTCGACGAGCCCACCTCGGCGCTCAACGAGGAGGAGAGCAACACGCTCCTGGAACTCATGCTGAAGCTCAAGAAACAGGGAATCACGAGCATCATGATTTCCCACAAACTCAACGAGGTGTCCCGGGTGGCGGACAACATCACAGTCATCCGCGACGGCCACACCATCGAAACGATCTCCAGGCAGAACGACGAAGAAATCGACGAGAACCGCATCATCAAGGGCATGGTAGGCCGCGAGCTCACAAACCGTTACCCGGAGCGCCATGCCAAAATCGGAGAAAAGATCTTCGAGGTCAAGGACTGGACGGTCTACGACGAGGAAGATCCCACCCGCAAGCGCATCAACAAGGCTTCCTTCAACGTGCATCGCGGCGAGGTCGTAGGTTTTGCGGGACTCATGGGAGCCGGGCGCACGGAGCTTGTCATGAGCATCTTCGGACACACCTACGGATTCAACAGCTCGGGCCATATCTATAAGAACGGCAAGGAGATCCGTATCCCCGACGTGCAGAGCGCCATCGACCAGAAGATTGCCTATGTGCCGGAAGATCGCAAGACTTACGGCTTGGTGCTCATCAATGACATCAAGTGGAACATGACATTGGCGAGCCTCAACAAGCGTTTTTCCGAAAACAACGTCATCAAACAGGATGACGAGATCCACATAGCAGAGGAATACCGCTCGAAGATCAACATCAAGTCGAGTTCCATCAACCAAGCGACGGAGAATCTCTCCGGCGGCAACCAGCAAAAGGTCGTGCTGGCGAAATGGATGCTCTCGGAGCCGGATGTGCTGATCCTCGACGAGCCTACCCGAGGCATCGACGTGGGCGCGAAATACGAGATCTACACCATCATCAACAAGCTCGCGGAGAGCGGCAAGGCCATCATCGTCATTTCCTCGGAAATGCCGGAGCTCCTGGGACTCTGCGACCGCGCCTACATCCTCAATGAGGGCGAGATCGCGGGAGAGCTTCCCAAGGAGAAGATGGACCAGGAAGCCATCATGAAGATCATCATGGACCATACTGCGAGAAAGGGGCGCGTGAAATGAGCGACAAAACAGCAGTCGTATCGGAAGAGCATCTGATGCGGGAACGTGTGAAACAACTGAAGCAATACGGCATGATCATTGCCTTGATCCTGATTTACCTGATTTTTGCGGTGCTCTCGGATTATAAAAACGTGGCGCCGATGAACGTCAACAACCTCATCATGCAGAATTCCTACGTTATCGTGCTGGCGCTGGGCATGCTCCTGTGCTGCTTGACGGGCAACGTTGACCTGTCCGTGGGTTCTGTCGTCGCCTTTACCGGTGCCATCGCCGCCATCATGGTGGTGGACTACCAGATGTCCATCCCCCTTGCCTTTCTCGCCGCCATACTGATCGGCACCTTGGTTGGCGCGTGGCAGGGACTCTTCATATCAAAACTAGGGGTCTCACCCTTCATTGTCTCCCTTGCCAACATGCTCGTGTTCCGCGGGCTGGCGCTGGTCGTCCTCCACGGACAGACCAAGGGTCCCCTTCCCAAGGAATTCACCATCGTGGGTGCGGGCTATCTCCCGCAGTTCTTCACCACCATCGGGGGCACGAAGTTTGAACTTCTCGCCCTCTTCGCAGGCATCGCCCTTTCCGCCTTCCTGGTCCTCATGGAGATCCGTTCCCGCCGGAACAAGGCGAAGCAGGGCTTCCCCGTGCCTTCCATGGGAACCTCCATCTTCAAGCTCATCGTTTGCATCGGCATCGTCAACTTCTTCACGGTGAAGCTCGCCATGTACATGGGGCTTCCCATGGTGCTCCTCATCGTCTTGGTCCTGGTCATCTTCTACGCCTTCGTCACGACCCGGACGGTTCCCGGCCGCCAGATCTACGCCGTGGGCGGCAACCGGAAGGCTGCGGCTCTCTCCGGTATCAAGGTTGACAAGGTCATGTTCTGGATCTACACGAACATGGGCATGCTGGCGGGCCTTGCCGGCGTGATCCTCTCGGCACGCAACGCTTCGGCCACTCCGAAAGCGGGCGATATGTTCGAGATGG
>CAMIWP010000084.1 GCA_946402475.1 uncultured Selenomonadaceae bacterium | reverse complement strand
TCTTCTTGGATCATCCCGGGGAGCATTTGAGCGCGGAGGATGTCCATGGGATGCTCAGGGACAAGCGGGAGGAGATCGGCCTTGCCACCGTGTATCGCAGCCTGGAGCTTCTGAGCGATCTGGGAATCCTTCAGAAGATGGAGTTTGGCGACGGATGCAGCCGGTATGAGGTCAACGCATTGGATCCTTCCACCCATCATCACCATCATCTCATCTGCACGAAATGCGGCAAGGTCATAGAATTCGGAGACGATCTGCTGGAGGATCTGGAACAGGATATCGCGAGAAAATCCGGCTTCATGATCACGGATCATCAGGTCAAGTTCTTTGGCTGTTGCAAGGAGTGCCAGGATTCGGTTGAAGATTAACGGCTTTACATTGAACAGCGATCATCAAGTCATCGTGAAGATCGTGAAGGAAGTCTTCTCTCTCTTTCACATCGAGGTGGACGAGGAAGAGTCCCGCCCGGATTACCTTCACTGGGACATCCGGAATCGGCAGCTGTCCGCTTCCCCCCTTCGGGTGATGACCGTCTTGACCATGGACGGCGGGGAAACTTTGGAACGGCAGGACGAGGGAAAGGCGGATGAACGGGAGAGCGCCGCTCTGCACCGCATCGTAAAACTCAATCTCTATTGGATCCTGCGGCGGAGGTTCGCTTTCCCTCCGGCGCCCTGGGGGATTCTGCACGGGGTGCGTCCCACGAAGATCGTTCACCGATGGATCCGGGAGGGAATGGACGAGGCGGCGATCCTTTCCCGCTTGCAGGAGGATTATGCCTGTAGCCGGGAGAAGGCCGCCATCATCACACCCATGGCCTTTCGCCAGCTTCCTTTTCTTAAAACCTCGGGGGAAAAGACGATCAGCGTTTACGTGGGGATCCCCTTCTGCCTTACAAGGTGCCTTTATTGCTCCTTTCCCTCCCATCTTCTTCCCGGGGAGAAGAAACTTCGGGAATTTATGGGGGTTCTGGCGAAGGATGTGGCAGCGGCCAGGGAGGAAGCGGATCGCTACGGTTTTCGCGTGCAGAATATTTACATCGGCGGGGGGACTCCTACCAGTCTGCCCGATGATTTTTTTGCCGAAATGATGGATCTGGTATATAATGCCTTCTATGGCCCGGAAGTGACGGAGTTCACTGTGGAGGCCGGGCGTCCCGACAGCATGACGCCGGGGAAGATCGCCGTCATGAAATCCCATCGGGTGACGCGGGTCAGCGTGAATCCCCAGACCATGCAGGCAAAGACCCTGCGCCGCATCGGGCGGCAGCACACGCCGGAATCTGTCGTAGAGATGTTCTGCGCCCTCCGCAGGGCGGGTATCCGGCACATCAACATGGATGTCATACTGGGGCTCCCCGGGGAAACTGCGACAGAGGTGGAGGATACCATGCGGAAGATTCTGGCCCTTCGTCCGGATGACATCACCCTCCACGCGCTGGCTTTGAAGAAAGGCTCCGATCTGAAGTTGAAGCTGGACGAAAACGAGCGCGTGGAACTTCCCGATGACGAGGAAACCCGCCGTATGTCGGAGGTGGCCATGAGGTATGTCCGGGAAGCCGGCATGCGGCCCTACTACCTTTACCGGCAGGGATACATGAGCGGCCAGCTGGAAAATGTGGGTTGCGCCAGAGAGGGAGCCGAGGGCATGTACAACATCCAGATCATGGAGGAACATCAGACGATCCTGGGCATCGGCGGAGCCGCCACCACAAAGGCCGTGGATTTCAGGAGGGGACGCATGAGATCCACCTTCCATGCCAAGGATCTTGTGACCTATTTGCGGGATATTGACATCTACATAGAAAAACGGGCCGCGTTGCTGAGAGAGGCCTACGGAGAACAGGAGGAACGGCTTTCATGTTGACGAATGCCCCCCGTGGAACAAAGGATATTCTTCCGGACAGTGTGGGGAACTGGCTCCGGGTGGAGGAAAAGATCCGGGAGATTTGCGGCCGCTACGGCTATCGGGAAATCCGGACGCCCGTCTTTGAGCACACCGAGCTCTTTCAAAGGGGCATCGGCGAGGGGACCGATGTGGTGGACAAGGAGATGTACACCTTTCAGGACAAGGGCGGGCGAAGCATCACCCTGCGCCCGGAAAACACCGCTTCGGCGGTTCGCGCCTATCTCCAGAACAAACTCTACGGGGACGGGGCCTTGACCAAGCTTTTCTACATCGGCTCCATGTTCCGCCACGACAGGCCCCAGGCGGGACGCATGCGGGAATTTCACCAGTTTGGTGTGGAGGCGCTGGGGGAGGGGAGTCCGGCGGTGGACGCCGAAGTCATCCTCCTTGCGGTGAACTTCCTGAAGTCCTTGGGCTTGAAGGAGCTTGTGCTGAGCATCAATTCCGTGGGCTGTCCCAAGTGCCGTCCCCTGTATCGCAGGGCCTTGCAGGACTTCTTTCGGGATAAGTTGGGGGATCTCTGCAGGGACTGCAACGACCGATTCGAGAGGAATCCCCTCAGGATCCTTGACTGCAAGGCCGATGCGGACAAGCCTTTTATGGAAGACGCTCCTAAGGTCGCGGACTGCCTGTGCGATGAGTGCAGGGAGCACTTTGCGGAGGTCCGGCGCTATCTGGAAAGCGGCGGGGTGGAGTTTTCGATCGATGCCCGCCTTGTGCGGGGCCTTGACTACTACACGAAGACGGCCTTTGAGATCAAGTATGCTCCCCTCGGCGCCCAGAGCGCCGTGGCGGGAGGGGGAAGGTATGACGGGCTTGTGGAGGAGATCGGCGGTCCGCCGACTCCCGCCGTGGGCTTTGCCGTCGGCTTGGAACGGGTACTGCTCGCCTTGGAAAAGCAGGGATTGCTGCCGGAGGAGAAGGCTGAAACGGATGTCTTCGTGGTGGCCCTCGGGGATCCGGCAAGGCTTCCGGCCTTTCGGCTCCTGGAGGATCTTCGCTCTGCCGGTCTTCGCGCGTCCATGGATTACGCCGGGCGCAGCATGAAGGCCCAGATGAAGCAGGCCAACCGATCCGGTGCCCGCTTTGCCATCATCATGGGAGAGGATGAGATCCGGGAATCCGTGGTCATGGTGAGGGACATGGAGAAGAGTGAGCAGCAGAAGGTTTCCGTTGATGAAGTGATTAAAAAGATATTGACTGAGGTGAAGGGTTAAATGGAGACATTGCAGGGAATGAAGCGCAGCCATCGCTGCGGCGAGCTTCGCAAGGAGAACATCGATCAGGAGGTCGTGCTCTGCGGCTGGGTATCCCGCCGCCGCGACCACGGCGGGCTGATCTTCGTGGATATGCGGGATCGTTCCGGCCTTGTTCAAGTGGTCTTTGACGAGGCGGCCATGGGGGAGTCCTTTCACAAGGCGGAGTCCCTTCGGAATGAGTTCGTCATGGGAGTCCGGGGCAAGGTGCGCGGGCGCAGCGAGGATACCGTCAATCCCAATATGGAGACGGGGGAGATCGAGGTTCTCGTCACGGAGCTTCGCATCCTGAACAAGGCGAAGACGCCTCCCTTTTACATCCAGGACGGCATTGACGTGGACGAGATGGTTCGCATGCGCTATCGCTATCTCGACCTGCGCCGTCCCGAAATGCAGCGGAACATCATGCTCCGCCATCGGGTGGCAAAGGCCATGCGGGATTTCTTCGACGCGCACGGTTTCCTCGAGATCGAGACGCCCATGCTCTGCAAGAGCACCCCGGAAGGGGCCCGGGACTTTCTCGTGCCCAGCCGGCTCAATCCCGGCGAGTTCTATGCCCTGCCTCAGTCCCCCCAGATCTTCAAGCAGATCTTGCAGGTGGCGGGTTTTGAGAAGTACTTCCAGATTGTCCGCTGCTTCCGGGACGAGGACCTGAGGGCCGATCGCCAGCCGGAGTTCACCCAGCTGGACATCGAGATGTCCTTCATGGATCAGGAGGATATACTCACCATCATGGAGGAGATGATCCGGGACATCTTCGAAAAATCCGTGGGCGCGAAGGTGGAGACTCCCTTCCTGCGCATGACTTGGGACGACGCCATGGACAGCTACGGATCCGACAAGCCGGATCTCCGCTTCGGCATGAAGCTCATGGACATCTCCGACTACGTGAAGGGCTCCGATTTCAAGGTGTTCAATGCGGTCCTGGAACACGGCGGCCAGGTGAAGTGCATCAAGGTGGAGGGCTATACCAACATTCCCCGCCGGGAGCTGGATGGTCTTGTGCAATTTGTCCAGATCTACGGGGCAAAGGGCCTGGCCTGGATCCAGTACAGCGAGGAGGGCATCAAGTCTCCCTTCAAGAAATTCTACAGCGACGAGACCTTCCAGAGGATCGCCGAGGCTACCGGGGCAAAGACCGGGGATCTCCTGTTGGTGGTGGCCGATCAGCGTCTTGTGGTGGCACAGGCATTGGGGCAGCTCCGGCTGGAGATGGGACGCCGCCGGGGCCTCATTGATCCCGACGAGCTGAAGTTCCTCTGGATTGTGGACTTTCCCATGTACGAGTACAGCGAGGAGGAGAAGCGCTGGAAGGCCATGCACCATCCCTTCACGGCGCCTCGGGACGAGGACATCCAGTACCTCAAGAGCGATCCGGGCAGGGTGAAGGCCAACGCCTATGACATGGTTCTGAACGGCGTGGAGATCGGCGGCGGGAGCCTTCGCATCTATCAGGCGGATCTTCAGGAAAAGGTCTTCGAATCCCTTGGCCTCACGCCGGAGCAGGCCCATGAGAAATTCGGCTTTATGATGGACGCTTTCCAGTACGGCACGCCGCCTCACGGGGGCATTGCCTTCGGCCTTGACCGCCTGGTGATGATCATGGCGAAGCGCAATTCCATCCGGGATGTCATCGCCTTCCCGAAGAACCAGAGCGCGCGGGATGTCATGTCGGATGCCCCCTCCCCGGTGGAGGAAAAACAGCTCAGGGAGCTTTCCATCCGCACCGCCGCCAAGCAGAAGAATCCGTCGCCCCAAAGGAGCTGACAAAACCATGCCGACGTTGACGGACAAGACCGTGCTCATGGATGCGGAGGGCGTTCGCCGCGCCCTCACCCGCATTTCCCATGAGATCGTCGAGAAGAACAAGGGAGTGGAAAACATCCTTTTGGTGGGCATCCGCACCCGGGGCGTGCCCATTGCGGAGCGCCTTGCCGAGAGCATCGGGCAGATCGAGGGAAAGAAGCCCCCGGTAGGAGTGCTGGACATCACCCTTTACCGGGATGATCTTTCCACCCTCTCCTATCAGCCCATTGTGCGGCCGACGGAGCTGCCCGTGGACATCACCGGAAAGGTTGTTGTCCTCGTGGATGATGTTCTCTACACGGGGAGAACCATTCGCGCGGCCATGGACGCGGTCATGGACGTGGGTCGTCCGAAGGCCGTCCGGCTTGCCGTGCTCATTGATCGTGGCCATCGGGAGCTGCCTATCCGTGCGGATTTTGTGGGAAAGAACGTGCCCACATCCTCCCGGGAAGTGGTCAGCGTCCAGATCGATGCCGTAGACGGCGAGGACAAGGTGCTTCTTCGGGAAGTGGAAGGGGAAGCTCGGGGCAAATGAAAAACAGAGGGGGCACGGCCCTGCGGATCCTTTTTTCCTTGTTCCTTCTGCTCTTTCTTCCGGGTTGCGGCAGCGAGGCCCCGCCTTCGGGTTCCGGGACTCAGGCTCGGGCAGAGATCGGGATGGATTCGGCAAGGGAGGTTCCTGCCGAAGAAGGGGCCGAAAAGTACACAAAGAAGGACATTGCGCGGCTGAAACATACGGAGAACTTCGCCAAGGGTGCGCTGGAGCATATCTTTGACGGCAGCATTAACAAGAAGGGAAAGGCCACCGGCTATCATTATTCCATGGTGGAGGACAGCAGCGGAAAGATCATTGACGGAACCCGCAGC
>CAMIWP010000083.1 GCA_946402475.1 uncultured Selenomonadaceae bacterium | reverse complement strand
CGCCTGGAGATCGCCGCTACCCTTCCCTGCCTCAAGAGCCTTGGCAACATCCTCGGCAAGGCGCTCACGCACGGCCTTCGTCCCAAGGAACATGCCGAGACCGAACTCCGCATTGTCCTCAAAGAGGGAATTGGCCCACGCGGGACCGTGGCCGCGATGATTCTTCGTATAGGGCATGGCCGGAGCGCTGCCGCCCCAGATGGAGGAACATCCCGTAGCATTGGCGACGAGCATGCGGTCGCCGAAAAGCTGAGTGAGGAGCTTCGCGTAGGGAGTCTCGCCGCAGCCGGCGCAAGCGCCGGAGAACTCGAAGAGAGGCTGCTCGAACTGGCTTCCCAGCACCGTCTCCTTCTTCATGGGATTCTTCTTGGGAGCCACCTTCTTGGGATCCACGCCGTAATCGAAATACACCTGCTTTGCCTTCTGCGCATCGTCCAAGGGTACCATCTCCAGCGCCTGCTTCGGGCAGACCTGGGCGCAGTTGCCGCAGCCAAGGCAGTCAAGGGTGGACACCGCAATGGTGAGGTTCATGCCCTTTGCGGCCTTGGACTCGATGAAGCTCATGCCCTCGGGAGCCGCAGCCTTCTCCTCCGCCGTGGTAAGGATCGGACGAATGGCGGCATGGGGGCAGACAAAGGAGCACTGGTTGCAGCCGATGCACTTGTCCGCCTGCCAGGAGGGAACATTGATGGCGGTGCCGCGCTTCTCGTAAGCGGAGCCTCCCACGGGGAAGGTGCCGTCCTCCATGTCCTGGATCTTGGACACGGGCAGCTTCTCCCCTTCCTGACGGTTCATGACATCCTGGATCTCGCTGATGAAGGCGGGAACGTCTTTCTTTTCCTCCGCCGCATCCTGGGCGTTTGCCCAGTCCGCGGGAACAGCGACCTTGTGCAGGTTCTCGATGCCCTTGTCAATGGCGCCGTTGTTCATGTCAACGATGTTCTGACCCTTCTTGCCATAAGAAGTGACCACAGCATCCTTGAGGTATTTCACGGCATCCTCCAGGGGAATGATCGCCGCGAGCTTGAAGAACGCGGACTGCATGACCATGTTGAAGCGGCCGCCGAGACCCAGTTCCTTGGCGATCTCCACAGCGTTCACCGTGTAGAACTCAATGTTGTTCTGGGCGATATAGCGCTTCATGGAAGCGGGAAGATGCTTCGAAAGGTCCTCGTCCGACCAGACGGTGTTCAGGAGGAACTTGCCGCCCTTCTTCAGCCCCGCAAGCAAATCGTACTTGTATACGTAGGACTGCTGGGAACAGGAGATGAAATCCGCCTTGTTGATGAGGTAGGGGCTGGTGATGGGCTGCTTGCCGAAGCGCAGATGGCTCATGGTGATGCCGCCGGACTTCTTGGAGTCATAGGCAAAATACGCCTGGGCATACATGTCCGTCTTGTCGCCGATGATCTTGATGGCGCTCTTGTTCGCACCCACCGTGCCATCGGAGCCGAGACCCCAGAACTTGCAGGCCGTCGTGCCTTCCGGCGTGAGATCCACATCCTCTGCGTAGGGCGCCAGGGAGAGGTGGGTCACATCATCCTCAATGCCGATGGTAAAGCCGTTCTTCGGAGCATCCTTCTTGATCTCCTCGAACACGGCCAAAACCTGATCCGGCGTCGTGTCCTTGCCGCCGAGACCGTAACGGCCGCCCACGATGACCGGGCGCATATCGGAGTTGTAGAATGCCGCCTTGACATCCAGATAAAGGGGCTCGCCGAGAGAACCCGGCTCCTTCGTGCGATCGAGGACAGCCACCTTCTTGATGGTCTTCGGCAGATACTTGAAGAAGTGCTCCAGGGAGAACGGACGATAAAGGTGCACGGAGAGGAGACCAACCTTCTCGCCCTTGCCGTTGAGATAGTCCACCGCCTCTTGGACAGCCTGGCAGACAGAACCCATGGCAATGATGACACGCTCCGCATCCTTTGCGCCGTAATAATCGAAGAGATGATGCTCACGACCCGTGATCTTCGTCATCTGGGCCATGGCCTCCTCCACCAGGTCGGGGAGCTTCTGGTAATAGCCGTTGGAGACCTCCCTGGACTGGAAGTAGATATCGGGATTCTGGGCCGTGCCGCGAATGACCGGATGATCCGGGTTGAGGGCGCGACGGCGGAATTCCTTCACAGCCTCCCAATCGAGAATCTTGCCGAGATCCTCGTAATCCACCATCTCGATCTTCTGTATCTCATGGGAGGTACGGAACCCATCGAAGAAGTTAATGAAGGGAACACGCCCCTTGATAGCCACCAAGTGGGCAACTGCAGCGAGATCCATGACCTCCTGCACGCTGGCCTCGCAGAGCATCGCGCAACCGCACTGGCGGGCCGCCATGACATCCTGCTGGTCGCCGAAGATGTTCAGGTTGTTCGTAGCCAGTGCACGGGCGCTCACGTGGAAGACGCCGGGAAGGAGCTCACCGGAAACCTTGTAAAGGTTGGGTATCATCAGAAGGAATCCCTGGGATGCCGTGTAGGTCGTGGTGAGTGCACCTGCCTGCAAGGACCCGTGCACCGCACCGGCAGCACCGGCTTCGGACTGAAGCTCCACCAAGCGCACTTTCTGCCCGAAAAGGTTCTTCGTGCCCTTGGCAGCCATTTCATCCACATGCTCCGCCATCGGGGAAGACGGCGTAATCGGATAGATTGCAGCCACATCCGTAAACGCATAGGAAATATACGCGGCAGCCGTGTTACCATCCATCGTTTTCATTTTTTTGCTCATGTTCTGAATTGCTCCCCTCTAAAATATAACTGACAGGCAGAACCGGATCGTGAGATCACTTTCCCCGGCTAGGCCACATATGCTTTATCTGCAAGAGTATGCGCGTGTTTCACAATCACTCATCTGCCTACTGTACTCAGCCTATATTATACATCGGAATAAAACGATTGTAAACACGAAAGAAATCTTTCCAAATTAAGTCAAACACTTTTGGGGAAACTCTGCTTTACAAACCCCTTCTTTGCTTTTTGGTGAATTCATTTTTATTTCAATAAGATTCTTTGAAATATCCTTAGATTTTCCTTATAATTGCGTTATAATGAATTCATGCAGAATTCAAAAGGAGTGGTTACTGTGGCAACCGACAAACGGCAATTCACCATGAGAATGCAACCGAAAAACTTCGACAAGATGCGGGTCATCGCCGCTGCCAATAAGCGCTCCATGGCCATGCAGATCGAAGTGCTCATCGAAAGGTACATTGCCTCCTACGAGAAGGAGCATGGTCCCATCCGGTTTCAGGAAAGCAAACCGAATTGAAGGAGCGCTCTATGGAAATCAATCTCGTTGGCTTCGATGTATCCCTGGGAAGCCAGAAACCGGAAAACATCATCGACAAGGACGCTGCCTGTCCTTTCTGTGACGTAGAGCACCTGAAGGACATCATAGACACTCACGGGGATATCATATTGCTTCGAAACAAATATAACGTCATCGATGGGGCAGACCAATTTGTGATCATCGAAGGCCGCAATTGCCACGAGGACATGCCAGACTACACACCGGAGCATATGCATGCCCTCATTCGTTTCGGCCTGAAGCACTGGAAGCAGATGATGGATTCGGGGAAATACAGGGTTGTCCTGTTCTTCAAGAACTACGGCCCCATGTCCGGAGGCACCATCCGACACCCGCACATGCAGCTGGTGGGATTTTCCGACCTGAATCCTGATCTTCTCTTCTCCTCCGGTGACTTCGACGGGCTTCCCATCTGCGAGAGAAACGGTGTCGCCCTCAACGCCTCCACACGCCCCCGGGTGGGCTTTGGGGAACTGAATATCCTGCCTCGGCCCGAAGCCGATACAGACACCCTGGCGGATCTCATCCAAATAGCTGTGGACTACGTGATGCACCATTTCAGCAAGCGATGCAATAGCTACAACATCTTCTTCTATCACGACAAGGATAGGTTTTACGTCAAGATCATGCCCCGCTTCGCCACATCTCCTCTTTTCATCGGCTACAACATCCATTTTCTACCGAATAATCTCGAACGCATTGTCTGCCAAATGAGAACGCTTTATTTCTGAGCCAAAGCGCCGATACTCCGCTGAAACCATCGGACATCGGCGCTTTTCCATACTTCTTCGCGATCAAAAGAAAGGCGCCCATGCTCACTTATTTTTTTCATCTTGCATGCATGTATCCATCTGGATAATAAAACCGGAAGGAACAACAGGGGAGGAAAACAGCATGGGAAAGACCTATGGGTACATCCGGGTGTCTACGAGAGAGCAGAACGAGGACAGACAGAGGATCGCTATGGAGGAATTCGGCATCTCTCCGGAACAGCTCTATTTGGAGAAACGGTCCGGGAAGGACTTCTGCCGCCCCGTCTATCGGAAACTCCTGAAACAGATCAAGCCGGGGGATGTTCTCGTCATCAAGAGCATCGACCGGCTCGGAAGAAACTACGAAGAGATTCTGGAGCAATGGCGATTCATCACCAAGGAGCGAAGGGCAGACATCGTCATCCTGGACATGCCCCTTCTGGACACCCGCCTCAAACAAGACCTGATCGGGAACCTGATCTCGGACATCGTCCTGCAGCTCCTGTCCTATGTAGCCCAGACGGAGCGCGAGTTCATCCATCAGCGGCAGGCAGAGGGAATTGCAGCGGCACGGGCCAAGGGAGTAAAGTTCGGTCGTTCTTCCATGCCGCCTCCCCCGGCCTTTTTCTCCATCTACCGCCAATGGAAGGGGGAACTGTTCTCCGCCAGACAAGCAGCCCGTTATCTGCAAGTATCCCCTACCACCTTTCTCAAATGGGCCAAGCAGGTGGAAAAAGGAGAGTGGGAGGGGAAACGTAAAGGAAAGATTGGCTGTAAGATTTAGTATATTTGGAAATTTTAATGCTTTGAGTGTCCACAAAAGTACAATTCAATGGACACACCAAAGTGAAATGATATAATGAATTTAGTATATAGCATGAAGCCTCGAAATTCAAGCATTTGCATGAATTTCGAGGCTTCCGTCGCGTAGCATAAATTTGATTCTATAAAGCTGTCCACTAAAGTGTACTTTCAAAGACAAAGGGAGAAGTACGCCCTTTGTCCCCACGCGAGAAAAGCAATTCGTGATTTTGGAAAGTGAGGCAGCAGAATCGTGCAAAAAGAAGAACTTGAAAAGGCCCTGGTAAAAGAGCGGGATCTTTTATCATACCTGCATCTACTGAAACAGGCGCTCCCAAAGTACGTTATCACCATTGCGGTAGCTGACACAGGTGCCGCTGACTACTTTACGCCGGAATGTGCCGAGGCTATGATGAACTTGGGACTGAAGGTCAATATGCATGGAAGACTCCGTCAGCCCTATCTTGCCATCATCGGTCAAGGAACCGTACTATCAGAACAGGTTTCGGAAAACACCGAAGTTCCCCTCACCGCCAGAGGAAAAATCAACCACCATACCGTCGTGGTCTACAGTGCAGGATTCAATTATCGGCACGGAATCGGATCCGGTGCCATGATGCTAATCGACGGAGCAAACTACCTCGTAGAAAACAGAGGATTCAACTTTCTCGTCTTTGATGCAAATCAGGATAAAATTGTAGATAGTTGTGCTTTTGATACCTATGATATGGGAAGATGCATCCATAGGAACAATCCATTGAGTCAGGCACTTCTTTCCTTTGCGAAAAAGCATAAATCCGTTCAATTATGCACCTTTTCCTATCCCAGATTTCCATCGAAATACAGCTTGGATATGACACCTTGGGAAAAATTCATTTTAAAAAATAATATTAAAATAGATGCAATTGTAAATAAAAAAATAGAACGAGATATTATCTGGGAAAAGCATCCATTTCCTTTCTGTCAGGATTACGAATCAGAAGAAGATTTTTTTGAGGTATTCCAGACACCAG
>CAMIWP010000082.1 GCA_946402475.1 uncultured Selenomonadaceae bacterium | reverse complement strand
GGAATCGCTGGCGTAGACGGAAAGCGTATCCCAAGACTTATAAAACGCCTCCAAGGCGCTCTGGACACCCTCGTTTGTCGTATCGTTGAAGATGGCTTCCAGCTTATCGTATTCCTTTGCCCTGGCGTTGTAATACTCCTGGGTGGAGTTCTCCGACCAGTACTGGCGATCCGCATAGATGTCCCTGGCCCTGGTCAGAGAGGTGGAATCCACGCCGGTTCCCACAATGACTTCACCGTAAACGGAATTCTGGAACTGCCCGCGGGTCGCCGCGAGGTTCACGCTCTGGCGAGAGTACCCCTCCACATCCGCATTGGAGATATTATGTCCCACGGTCTGCTGGGAAAGCTGGTTTGCATTGATGCCCCGCACCAGTGTATTGAGTCCTGAAAAGGTAGACCGCATGCTCATCCCTCATCTTTCCTTGGTATCAACTGTATCCTCTGTATCTTCACACGTTCGCTTCAAACATCTTGTCCGACCGCTGGGCCTCCGGATTCCCTGGCCGTCCGTAGGGCCCGTCCGCCCTGGTCCGGGCCAGCACGTTCACGTGATAGTCCACGAATTCCTTCCCGTGCCGCAAGAGCTCCTTCGCCACCGTCAACTCACGGGAAAGGCTCTTCTGCAAGTCCTCCGCCTGTGAAAGAAGGCGCATGGCCACATCTCTTTCCACCGAGGCGGGCTGCGCCTGTACAAAATCGAGCATATTCTGCTGTTGCCTGGTCCGGAGGAAATTCCCCTGTTCCTCTTCCAACTTGGAGAAGCCGGCAAACATCGATTCGATGTCCTTGACCGCCTTGCTGAGCTCCCCGCCCCCTTCGTTCCTTCGAAGGACGGCCTTGAGGGCATCCAATCTCTCGCCGATCCCGGCGCAGAGAGTCATCTGCCGCCGGATAAGCCTGATCGCTTCCTTCATCTGTCATCCTTCCCGGCCCATGGGGCTCATGCCTTGAACTCGAAATTCTTGCGGTGGCTGACAACGTCTCTGCCGCTCTGTCCGTACACCGGTTCCACGGTAGCTCCGCCCAACTGGTTGAGCTTTGCGCTCACGGCCTTCAATGCACCATGGACGAGAATCGAGTTGACCTCGTTCTGACGCACCACAGCCTCCACCTGCTCGTCCAATTGCTTGTGAAGCTTCTGGAGGGCAGCTCTCACCCGAGAATCGGAAACCGCCGAAAAGAGCTCCGCCATCTTCATGTCGGGGCGAAGATTCTTCTCCAACCCGGCAAGTTTTGCCAAGACCTCTTTCCTGCGCTGCTCCACCGCCGCAACATTGGCGGTGTGGCGATCCTCCTTCTTGAGGAGCTTTTCCAATCCCGCCAAATCCACGGCCACCAGAAGCTGATGCTTTTCTTCCCCCAGGGAACGAAGCGCACGGTATTCCTCGTTGAGCTGTTGCAAAACCTTGATGAGTTCCTGCCACATATCCACACGGCCTCCGTCTTCTGTCAGAAGTGGCTCGTCAGCATGCGGCTGGCAATGTTCGCCGCCGACACGTCATAGTTGCCGCTCTCTATGGCTGCGGTATAGAAATCCACCTTGTCCTGACGGACATCCTCCATGCCCTTGAGATCCTGCAACATGCCCCTGAAGGTCTGCGCTTCGCTGGAAAGATGCACCTCGTCACGGAAAGATGGCATGCCTGCCGCAGGTGTGCGCCTTGTAGGTGCCGCACTGTTCATGGCATACGTCCCCGCAATGGACTGAATGCTGTTATTGATATACATAATTGATTTCACCACCTAGTCATGATACCTATCCCTATGATTTCCAATCCTCTTTCAAAAGAGCAGGACTTCCTTTTCCTTCTGCCAATCTATCGAAAAAAAGGGCGGGAGACTTAACTCCCGCCCTTTATCTGTTTTTGGCGATTAACTCACGTTATCTTTCGATTTCTCTTTTTTTCTGCGTTTTATGCCTACGAATGAGAAAATGAGCGTTTCCCTTATTTTTTCAGAGAGTACATGCCACGCCCTCTCGTCTGGGTGCCGACATCCGGCTTCTGGGCCGGTTTTGCCGCCATGAACTTCGCCTGGGTATGCTGAAGCTCACTCTTGATCTTGTCCTGGCAAGACTGGCAGAGCTTTCCCATGATGATGGGCTCTCCGCACTTCTCACAGGGATAGGACATCTTGATGCCGATCTGCTCGAACCGTCCTTCCCGGATCAGCCGTTTGATCATCGACTCAGGTGCACCCGTCGCCTCGATGATCTCCGGGATCTTCGCGCCTTTGTTGTCGCGAACAAAATTCACGACCTCCGTTTCCTTGTCCTGTTGCTTTTCGTAACAATCCGGACACATCTTCCGTCCAATTTCGCTGTAGAGCTTGCCGCAAACCGGGCAATTCTTGATTTTTCCAGCCATTACGTCACATCCTTTTTTTGATCGAATGGCCTGCAAAGACCATTCTCTTGCGCTCTCCCCATAAACACAAACTGCTCTTTTATTCTTCATTCGCCGCAAAAGAGCAAAATCCTTTTGACCCCCGAAATTTTTATAACAAAATTGAAATATTTTGTGCCGACGAAGAACACGCCGTTACATGCGCTTCACCGGGACGGGACCGCGGGAAAGCCCGATGGCTCCCGTTCTTGCGATCTCCACGATGTCGTACTCGGAGAGAACCTCGCAGATGGCATCGATCTTCGCCTGCTGCCCCGTGAGTTCGATGACCACGTTCTCCGGGGTGATATCCACAATGTTCGCGCGGAAGATGTCCACGATGTTCACGAGATCCGCCCGATCCTCCTTTGTGGCCCGCACTTTGATCATCACCAGTTCCCTCTCGATGGATGGCGCCTTGCTGAGGTTGACGATCTTGATGACATCTATGAGCTTCGACAGCTGGTTCACCACCTGATCCAGCTCGTTTTCCGATTCCACGGACACCACGATGTTGATGCGGGTCACGGAAGGCTCCTCCGTATATCCCGCCGAGATGCTCTCGATATTGAATGCCCGGCGGCTGATGAGGCCCGAGACATGAGTCAGGACCCCCGGCTTATTGTCCACAAGGACGGCAAGCAAATACTTTTTCATATCCCTTAGCTCCTCATGCTTCACGATTTTTCAGAAATTCGCTATTCCACAGTCTCCATCATCAAAGGAAATCTTGTCAAGAAGCTCCCCATAAGGTATATCCGGACTGAAAAGGAACGTCGCATGCGCGCTCATTTTCACGATTTTGCGCCAATCGCCGTAATACCTCCGCAAAAGCTCCTCATATCCGACCGGAACCGGTAATTCCAACCCCTCAAAAGGCAGATACACCACATCTTCGTACAGCTTCTTGCTGCAATCTTCATACTGGAATCTTCCGCCTGCTTCCATGGCAAAGCAATTCACCATCGATGAGTCATGAAAATGCTTCTCGCAGAACGACTCGAATTCGCGGAACCGCTCCACGGCAGGCAATGCCAACACCCGCCGCAATGTCTCGCTGGGAATGACATTTTCCCCTTGCTCCAGCATGTGCCATGCAGACTCCGAATCCACCGTTGCCGTGTACAGTTCCCGCTCGATCAGATAGATCCTCTCGCTTCGAGGACTCCCGTCCGCAACAGCATCCAGGGGCCAGATGTCTATGAACACCCCCTGGTTCACTTCGCGATCCCGAGGAAATTCTATGGCAGAACTCCTGTTGTATCTGCACTTCGCAATATTATAAATACATCTGTCCGTATACACCGTCTGGAAAAAGAACGGATCCTTCATCTCGACGGGAGCGATCCGCTTCAATTCCTCATACTCGGGTCGCATCATAACAAGATCCATATCGTCATCCCAGGGGATGAACCCTTGATGGCGAACCGCTCCCAACATCGTTCCGCTGTCGAGGAAGTAACGCAGTCCGTGCTTCTTGCAGATGCGGTCAAGCTCCATCAGGATCATCAGTTCCACATTCCAGATTTTCTTCCTGCGCGATGTGACCAGAAAGCCGGAACGAACCTCATCCCTGTCCAAATCTTTAATCAAATGCTCCAATCTGCTCTCTCCCCATCACGGTTGATCGCCCAACACCATCTGATCCAGCCGTTTTCCTCCCGGCACCATGGGAAGGACATTCTCCTCCTTGGGCACGATGCAGTCAATGACCGCAGGGCCAGGTTCCGCGAGGATCCCCGGAAGGCGCGTCTCAAGCTCCTCCGCTTTCTCCAGCCGGTATCCTCTCAGCCCCATGGCCTCGGCCAGTTTCACGAAGTCCCGCTTGCCCTTGAGCTCCGAAGCGGAGTAGTGATGGTTGTAGAAGAGCCTCTGCCACTGTCCCACCATGCCCAAAAGATGATTTTCCAGAATCACGACCTTCACGTCCACGTCATGATCGGCAATGGTGGCAAATTCCTGGCAGTTCATCATGATGCTGCCGTCCCCGGTGAGAAGCACCACTTTTTTGCCGGGGCAGGCGATCTTCGCCCCCATGGCGGCAGGGAGACCAAAACCCATGGTGCCGAGCCCCCCGGAGGTCAGGAACTGACGAGGCTTCCCGGCGCGGTAGAACTGGGCAGCCCACATCTGATGCTGGCCCACGTCTGTCACGACAATGGTGTTCTCATCCATCAAATCGCTGATCTTCCCGATGAGTGCCCCCGGCTTGATGGCATCCCCCTCCTGCGCATAGGAAAAAGGATGCTCCGCCGCCACATCCATGACATGACGGGTCCACTCGGCGTACTTCTCCCGAAAATCCGTTTTCGATGCCCTGAGCTTGTCCCGTAAAAGGGGCAGGGACCAGCGCAAATCGCCGAGAACGCGGCAGTCCGCCGCCACGTTTTTGTTGATCTCCGCAGGGTCAAGCTCGAAGTGGATGATTTTCGCCTTCGGCGCGAACTCTGCCACCCGGCCCGTCACCCGGTCGCTGAACCTCATGCCGATGCAGAGGAGGAGGTCACACTCCTGAATGGCCATATTTGCCCCATAGGCTCCGTGCATTCCCGCAAACCCCAGAAAGCCCTTCGCATCGGAGGGAATGCAACCGAGGCCCATGAGGGTGGATGTACTCGGTACGCCCAGATGCTCCACAATGGCGCGGAGTTCTTCCGATGTGTCGGAGGAGGTCACGCCGCCGCCGAAGAACACCAGGGGCCGCTCCGCCTCCTCAACGGCCTCCGCTGCCCTATCGATTTCCGATGCGTCGCCTCTGTAGTCCCCCGTATACCCCCGCAGTTTCACCGCATCCGGATATTCGTAGTCAAACTCCGCAGGGAACACATCCGCCGCCACGTCGATGGAAACGGGGCCGGGGCGGCCCGTCCTGGCGATGAAGAAGGCTTCCTTGATCACCCTCGGAAGTTCTCTCACGTCCTTGACGAGATAATTGTGTTTCGTGATGGGGGTAGTGATGCCATAGACATCCACCTCCTGAAAGGAATCCTTGCCAATGGCGGGATTCGCCACCTGTCCCGTGATGCACACGAGGGGGACGGAATCCATGTTCGCCGTGGCGATCCCCGTGATGAGGTTTGCCGCCCCCGGCCCGGAGGTGGCAAAGACCACCCCCACCTTCCCCGAAGCGCGGGCATAGCCATCCGCCGCGTGCACCGCTCCCTGTTCATGCCCCGTCAGGATATGGGGGAATTTCATCTTGTACAGTTCATCGTAAAGTTTCAGGACAACGCCGCCGGGATACCCGAACACAACGTCCACGCCTTCTTTTTTCAGGCTCTCAAGAACAGCCTGCGCTCCATTCATCCGCAAGTAGAAAACCTCCCAAAATCACAAAAGACCGCCCAACCTCATACCCTGTCACTGGCAAGCGCCAATCCGTACACCTTCAGCGCTCCCGCTTCTCTCAGCGTTTCGGCGCAGGCCCGGAACGTCGTCCCCGTGGTCATGATATCGTCCGCCAACAAAATGTTCTTGCCCCTGATATCCGCATCCTTTGCCGGAGCAAAGGC
>CAMIWP010000081.1 GCA_946402475.1 uncultured Selenomonadaceae bacterium | reverse complement strand
ATTGTTTAGGATCTGACGAAGGCGCAGGGGATCCCCGTGGATGAACTGGGGAATGCCCTTATGGGAGGGACGAAGGAACCACACCCCTTTCGCCATGGCCACCTTGCCATGGACACGGCTCTCCTGCCGAAGCAGCTCCCAAAAATCGAAATGGATGTTCTCCAACTTCATGCGGCCGCTTTCCAGCTTTGAGAAATCCAGAATATCGTTGATGATGTGCAGAAGATCCTCCGAGCACTGCTTGGCGCTCAGAAGGTTTTCCCTCTGCTCCTTGCCCAGTTCCGTGCGAAGGGTCAGGTCGATCATCCCGTTCATGCCGTTGATGGGTGTCCGGATCTCATGGCTCATGTTGGCCAGGAACTCTCCCTTGGCCCGGCTCGCAGCCTCCGCCTTCTGGCGGGCAAGCTCCAAGGCGTTCTCCCTGCGCTTGCGGCGGGAAACGTCCACCAAGGCGATGATGATCTGTTTGCCGCTCTCGGACCACGCCTGGGAGACGAAGACCTTCAACCAGATAGGTTCTCCCGTGTCCGCACTGGAAAGGGCCACGGTGAACTCACTGGTGAAGTCGTCGTCCATGATGGCCGCCTCAAGGTTCTTCCGCACGGGACAGTGGCGACAATCCGCCCCGTGGCCGCAACCCTTCTGAAGGCTGTTCTCACAGTGGAAGGCGTCCCCGAACTGCAAGCTGACGGCCTCTTGATAGGAGGTCTGCATGATCTCCAGCCCCGCCTCATTGATGTCGATGATGGCGCCGGTTTCGTCCGTAACGCAAAGGCCGATCTTCGCCGCCGCGAAAATAGACCGCATATAGGAATGGTCGGACTCGATCTTCATCTCCAGCCGTCGGAGCTGGGTGATCTCCCGCAGTATGACGGAGCAGCCGACAATATGACCGGAACCGTCCCGCATAGGAGAACAGGTGGCGGAGAGATAGACGGGGCCTCCCGGCAGGAGAACCCCCACATTTCGGGCCAAGCCCACGGAGGCATCCTCCTGCATGGCGCGGCGCAGGGGATTTTCAAAGCGCATCCCCGTCTTCAGATTCACCAGGGGACAGATGTCGCTGAAACGAGTCTCTTTCTCAAGGCTCGGCGAACAGTTCAGAATGCGCGCCGCCGCCTTGTTGAGGTAAGTGACCCGCTCCTCCCTGTCCGTGAGGATGACCCCATCGCCGATGCCGCCGAGCAGCCCCTGCAGGACATCGGGCTGGATCTGTCCGACTGCGCTACCGCCCATAACCATTCTCCCTTCCCGCGAAACACGACACAGAAGCCCTATGTATGTATTCCCTGCGAAGGTCTCATTTTCCTACCTGCCGAAAAAGAAAATTCAAGGAAGATCCATAAATCTACGCAAGGGACAAATAGACACGATAAAGTTCCGAAGTTGCATCATGGCGCAACTTCTCCCCCATCTCTTCCCTCTGCCGGAAGAAATTCCGCACAGCAGCCTCATGGTCTTTCTTCGGAAGGATTTCCTTGCCCATGCAGCTCTCCAGAAGATAGAACCATTCCATCTCGTGCAGTATGTAATCATCTGCAGACCAAGTCGTTTCCCTTGCCTCCACCAGCGGCTCCGCCAACAACGCGACTTGTCCCTTGGCTGTGATGGATTTCAGCCAGATCGTCAGCATGAGCGGGCGTGGCCCGCAGAAGCAATCCCTCAGCCAAGCAAGCCGTTCCATCGTATTTCGGCGAAAAAGCATCCCCGAGAGCCCGTAGGACACATAATACCCCTCGGACAGCAAAAATTGCCGCAGGTCCGTCCCTGGAAGATAGATTGCCTCTTCCTGCTCCAAAACCGCCAGGTGTCTCGGCAGGAAGTCCTGTCTCGCGCTGCCATAGACATCTTCCGTTGTGTTTGGCAAACACCCCGCCACGGCCACCATGGAATGGGTTTCCATGACGGTGACCATTTTCTGCACTTTTTCCCGATCCAGCAAGTCGCCTTCCCGAACCCACTGCACATATTTTCCGCGGGTCCGCTCCGCCATGACGCCCGCATCGATCCCCGTCAAAACGGAGATTTCCCCATGCTTTCCATAGGTTTTCGCAAGGCGATCCATTTCGTCGGAACCATCCCCTTCCGGCGAACACAGAAGGAATTCGCAGAAGGGGTATGACTGGCGTATGGCCGCCGACAGGGACGCTTCCAGTTTCTCCCCATTTCCGGCGTACAGAAGCAAAATGCTCACCATTGGTCGCTCTGACAGAACCCGGGCCTGACAATAGGAAGAAGCAAGGGATTCTGCCAGACACAAGACATTTCGTATCCAAGAATATGCCGAAGAAGTGTAGCACAATTCACATTCTCCGGCATAGCGGGAAAGTTCCGCCGGAACAGGATTCTCTATGCGATGAAGATCGATTTCGCCCGTCGAAAGATATTTGCGGAAACTGTCGCGCCAATACCTCGCATAATATGAATACTTGGAAAATCTCGCCACATTCGTCAACCATCCGCAAAAAGCCTTGGAGGCGCACTGCTCCCTGCTTCGCCACTGAAAATGAGCCAGGTAAACGCCTGCCAGCTCCTCGTGGGGAAAGGATGTGGCAAAGCCTTCCCCATCTTCGGCAAAGGGAGCGACGAGATGATTTCCCTGAAACAAGTGAAGTCCATGATCGATGACCGTTTTCCTGCCGACGATCACCTTGGGCAGAAAGTTTGGCCGGGTCGCCCTCCGGCTTTCACAGGACAGGGCATAGCGTCCAAGGACATCGTCCGTGTTTACAAACTCATGATCCACCCACGAGACGCGATAGGCCTTGTCCAAATCCAGAGACTGCAATATCTGGCGCAAATCCCCGCTGCTTCCACCCTCCATCAGCAGGAATTCATCCGCATCCAACGGCACCACGACATCTGCCGAGTGCTCCTGAATGGCCCGGTACATCAGCTCTGTCATGACCTCCGCCTGATGATATCCCTCTGCCGTGACCGTGCTGACCTGCAGGGAAAGCCCTTCCCCTTGCAAGAGGCGCAGAATTTCAACCGTATCATCCGTGCTATGATGATCCGCCACCAAGAGGCTGTCCGCAAACATCAGTGTGTGCCGGACAAAGCTCTCGATAATATCCATCTCGTTCTTTACCATGGTGATGGCCACAACTTTTTGCATCGCCCTTTGCCCCTCTCCAAACGGCAAAACGGGGCAGGACTCTTCCAGTCCTGCCCCGCAAGCATTTCTTACTTCTTGTAGCGCTTGTTGAACTTCTCGATGCGCCCGCCGGCCTGCACGTCGCGCTGACGACCCGTGAAGAACGGGTGGCACTTGGAGCAGACATCCACGCGGAGCTCCTTCTTCGTGGAGCCCGTGGTGAAGGTATTGCCGCAACCGCAAGTCACCTTTGCCTCGAAGAACTCGGGATGAATTCCTTCCTTCATTTTACACCTCACTTTCCCCCGGCATTGCTGGGAATGGATACAAAGCCGCTCTGCGCGGCTTTGGTTTAGACCTAGCTCACCGCCAAGGGCAAAGCCAGTCAAAAGACCGTGGAACCGGACGTCAACACGTCCAGTACCGATTTATTGTATCATAAGAACTCTCCACGCGCAAGGGAAGAAGGTTTTTTCCGCAAAAATTCCTTGAAAAAAGCTCCTCAATCGTAGATAATTGGTGTAAGACAGCAAAAGAGTGAAAAAGAAAGGACGAGCACCATGCCGACACAGGAACCCGTGCAACACCGATGCAGCTATTGCCAGCAGATTATCACTGTGCACAGCCAGTACGATTTACCCATCTACGATCCCCATACGGGATTCGCCATCTGCAAGAACTGCATCAAAAAGATCAATAACTTTCTGGAGGAACACGATGCCGCAGACGAAGCGGCAAAACAGCAGGATTTCGCCGCCCAGCTGGAAGGCATCCTCTCCAAGAACAAGCCCCACATCATCAAGGAGTACCTTGACGAATACATCATCAATCAGGACCGGGCCAAGAAGATCCTGGCCGTGGCGGTCTACAACCATTACAAGCGCATGAAATACGCCGCGGACAATGGAAACGACACGGACATCGAGAAATCCAACGTCATCATGCTGGGGCCCTCCGGCTGCGGCAAGACGGCCCTTCTCTCCCATCTCTCGAAGCTCCTGGACGTGCCCTTCGCCGTGACGGACGCTTCCAGCCTCACCGAGGCGGGATTCGTCGGGGCCGATGTGGAAGTGGCCGTGCGCAATCTCTACTACGCCGCCGACAAAGACATCGCCAAAGCGGAGCACGGCATCATCTATCTGGATGAGTTCGACAAGATCGCCAGAAAGTCCGGGGCCAACAACTCCATCACGGCGGACCCCGGCCACGAGGGAGTTCAGCAGTCCCTGCTCAAGATGCTGGAGGGCAGCGTGGTGGAATTCACCGCCCGGGGACAACGCAAGCACCCCGAAGCCCCCACCATCAAGGTGGACACGAAGAACGTCCTCTTCATCGTGGGGGGAGCCTTCGTGGGCATCGACAAGGAAATCTCCAAGCGCCTGAAGAAGTCCGAGGCCAACATCGGCTTCGGCGCCGAGGTGCCGGGGGAGGACGAGAAGCCGAAATACGACGAGCTCATCCACAAGGTGCGCCCCGAGGACCTCATGGAATACGGCATCATCCCGGAGATCATCGGAAGGCTCCCCGTCATCTGTACCTTGGAGACCTTGGATGAGGACGCCCTTCTCCGCATCCTCACGGAGCCAAAGAATGCGCCGGTCAAACAGTACGAGAAATTGCTCTCCATGGACAATGTGGCGCTGGAGTTCCAGGAGGATGCCCTCCGTGCGGTGGCGAAGAAAGCCATTGAGCGTAAAACCGGCGCACGCTCCCTCAAGGGCATCATCGAGGACACCATGCTGGATGTCATGTTCGACATTCCGAGATCCAACGAACCCCGCCGTGTCATCATCACCAAGGAATGCATCGAGGACGGCGCAAAACCCACCATCGCAGAGAGGTAAGTGATTTTCTTGCAGATCATCATCAACGCGGATGATTTCGGACGTCACGAACTCATCAACCAAGCGGTGGAACGCGCCGTTGAGAAAGGCTGCCTGCGCTCCGCCACCCTGATGCCCGGTGGGAAAGCCTTCGAAGGCGCCGTGGCCATCGGGAAACGGCAGCCTTCCCTGGGGGTCGGGATACACTTCACTCTGGCCAACGGCTTTCCCATCCTCCCGCCGGAGGAGATCCCCAGCCTCGTCACGGGGGAAGGGGTATTTTACGACGATTACATGGCTTTTTTAAAGCGATATGCCCGGGGAAAGGTTCGTCTGGAGGAAATTCGCTCCGAACTCGGGGCCCAGCTCAGAAAGATGCAGCGCACGGGCCTCTCCCTGACCCATGTGGACAGCCACCAACATCTGCATCACGTGCCGGGGATTCTTGGCATCGTGCTGGATCTGGCAAAATCCGCAGGAATCCCCGCCCTCCGCGCTTCCCGTGGACGCGTCTTCGACGGGGATCTCGGAAGCATCGGCCAACTTGTCGGACGCCTGGGCCTGGGCTTGCTGGCGGATTATGCCGGAGTGCGGGCAAAAAAACGGGGTTTTCTCATGCCGGATCACTTCGTCGGCATCGTGGCGGGTGAAGCGGTCAGTGAGAAATATCTCGACGGTTTCCTGGACGGCCTTCGACCAGGGACGACGGAAGTCATGCTCCACCCCGGAACGGAAAACGCTCCCCTGCAAAGGGACTGCCGATGGGAACACGACTTCGAAGCGGAACTTCGTGCGGTGACATCGCCCCGCATCTTGGAAAAACTAAAGAAAAAAAAGATTGAAGCGGTGAATTTTAACTCCCTTTGAAACCATTTCTCATAACATCTTCCGCACAGGCAATGTATTCCTGCCAGAACGAAATGAAGTCTCTCCCATATACCAGTCCAGCATTTTCAAGCGACGAAACAAGAGAATCATCACG
>CAMIWP010000080.1 GCA_946402475.1 uncultured Selenomonadaceae bacterium | reverse complement strand
AGCAAGAAGCGCATCCATTCCTCTGGCCTTGCTACTGAACACGGTATCGCCGCCCCCGTCCATGCCGCCCATGCCCGCAGACTTTGCCTCTTGGCCGAGAACTGCAGCGATGAGGGCGATGGCAACCAGCGCATCCACTATCATCAAAACGGTAAGCAAGACTTTTCAGCCTCCCCTTTTTCCCAGATAAAATTTCTATCCTATCTTACCACAGAGGCCGGGCAGACGCAAGAGAAAAAGCATTCCTGGTTCAGGCTCATAACGAGCAGCTAGCTGTCACGTCGCAACGGCGCAGGGCAAGTTTGTCGAAATGCTGAATCTGGAAGATTTCGCCTATGGCAAAACCGGAACAACGGCGTTATAATTTTGGGGAAGGGGTTTTTTATTGATGCGACAGGATAAGGAATCTATGGCAGTTTCGGATGGACAGGAAACGAATCCAATGGATAAATTCTACGCTTCCATCGACCTGAAATCTTTTTACGCCTCTGTGGAATGCCGGGAAAGAGGATTGGATCCGCTGGATGCAAATCTCGTTGTCGCCGACGAAAGCCGGTCGGAGAAAACCATTTGCCTTGCGGTTTCTCCTTCCATGAAGAAACTCGGCCTCCCGGGAAGGCCAAGGCTGTTCGAGGTCATACAGAAGGTAAGGGAAATCAACAACCGGAGAAAATATAACACAAAAGGGCATGCCCTGGCAGGCAAATCCACTAGCAGCCGCGAATTGGAGGAGAAGCCATCGCTGGCCGTTTCCTATATAACCGCCGTGCCCCGCATGGCCCTTTACATGAAGTACAGTACGACAATCTACCAGATTTACCTGAAATATATTGCACCCGAAGATATCCATGTGTACTCCATTGATGAGGTATTCCTTGATTTGACTCCCTACCTGGCTGTCTATCGAGTGACTCCTCGCGAACTTGTGCGAAGAATGATTGCGGATGTGCTGGATGTGACGGGAATCACCGCAACGGCGGGAATCGGCACGAATCTCTATCTGGCAAAGATCGCCATGGATATTGTTGCGAAGCATATTCCTGCCGATGAGGACGGCGTGCGCATCGCGGAACTGGATGAAATGAGTTACCGGAGACAACTGTGGGCACATGAGCCCATCACGGATTTCTGGCGCGTGGGAAAAGGATATGCCAAAAAACTTTTGAGGCACGGGATTCGCACCATGGGCGATATCGCAAGATGCTCCTTGGGGAAACCGGGGGACTTCTACCATGAGGACCTGCTATATCGGCTTTTCGGCGTCAATGCGGAGCTCCTGATTGACCATGCTTGGGGCTATGAGCCCTGCACGATAGAAGACATCAAGAAATACCGTCCGGAAAATAAAAGCATCGGGTCGGGTCAGGTGCTTCAAAGCCCCTATCCCCATGAGAAAGCCCGTCTGATCGTGTGGGAGATGACAGATCTTTTGGTGCTTGACCTCGTGGAAAAGGGATTGCAGACCGATCAGGTCGTCCTTACCGTGGGTTACGATGCAGAAAACATGAAGAAGGGAACCAAGATAAGGTATCAAGGGGAAGTGACCCTCGATCACTACGGAAGGACTGTGCCGAAATCGGCGCACGGTACGCAAAATCTGGAGGAATATACGTCCTCGACAAAGCGCATTCTGGATGCGATGATGAGGCTTTTCGACAGAATCGTGGATCCTTCTCTTTTGGTTCGCCGTGTCAATGTGGTGGCCAACCATGTGCTTTCCGAACATGAGACTCCCAAGAAAGAGGAATCGGGGCAAATGGATCTCTTCATCGACTACGATGTGAAGGAAGCCGAAAAAAAAGAGGAGGAACAACGCATGACGAAGGAGAAAGCCATGCAAAAGGCCATCCTTTTCATCAAGAACAAGTTTGGGAAAAATGCCATACTGAAAGCGGCGAATTTGCAGGAGGGGGCAATGACCATCGAAAGGAACCGGCAAGTGGGGGGACACAAGGCGTGAAATCCAAAGAGGGACAGCACAGATACGACGATATCATCCATTGCCCTCATCATGTTTCTCAAAAGCATCCAAGAATGTCCATGCGGAATCGAGCGGCCCAGTTCGCGCCCTTTGCTGCTCTGACTGGGCATGAGGAAGCCATCATGGAAGCGGGGAGGTTGACGGAGGCAAGGGTAGAGCTCGACGAGGATACCATGTCCCTTTTGGATGCAAAACTCCATGAGATCCGGGAGAACGGGAAAAACTTGCCGGAGGTTACCGTCACATGGTTTCAGGAAGATGCAAGAAAGGAGGGAGGTCATTATTCCACCGTGACGGATGCTGTCAGGAAAATAGATGATGACAGGCGAGGCCTCATCATGGCAAATGGGCTTGAAATACCGATTGAGTGTATCCGATGGATAGAGCTGTAATCATGACGGGTCTGCTCACACCTGCACCCAGAGCCGCTGGTATTTTTCCATCTCCTCCAGGGCATAGACCATCATGCGGCGCTGGATGGCCGGTTCCTCGTTCATGAGACGGTTCATCTCGTCGATGGGGACATAGAGCAAGGAGGCATCCTCGCTCAGGATCTCGATGGACAGACGGGCGCGATTTCCGGGGAGGAAACTCGTCTCGTTCAGCCAGGAACCCGCCTTTTGGATGTCCAGGAAATTGTACAGTCCGCTGCCCGTGGCTATGTTGCGGGCTGCTGTTCCCTTCAACAGCAGAATGAAGTTCCTGTCCGTGTCTTCCCGGGGAATGCGGTCTCCCATGGAGCAGGCGACGAATCTGGGATTTCCTATGTTCTGCTTCAGGACGCGGATCTCCACATCCTCCAGGAGTTTCGTCCCAGAAAGAATATCGAAAAGGTTGTTTCGCCCGTCACGGATCGGGTGGAGAGAGATGGAAATTTTTTCTTCGGCGGAGAGAAGCTCTCTCTGATGGAAGGCAGAAAGGGGCTGTTTCCAGTCGATGGCCATTTGCTGCAGCGTTTGGACGTAGCGTTTTGCCAAGAGAACAATGCCGTAAGGCTTGAAGCGGTTCTCATCGTAGAGGAAGGTCATGTGGATATCGTCTCCCCTGCGGTGGAAGTATACGGCAAGGCGAGTGCCTTGCGCTGCCCAGAGGTTCTTGAAGATCACATTTCCCTCCGGAAGGGCGGGGGCAGAGGAATAGGGCATATCTTCCCTGAAGAAATCGTAGAAGCTGAGGAAATGTCCCGTTGACAGGTGCTCGAGGGGCAGCCCGTGATTCCTCATGTCTTCCTCGATCTGTGCAGCTTGGGCAGCAAGGATTTTCTCCATGGAGATATCGGAGGTGCTTCGCGGGTGAACGGACAGGATCCGAAAGGCGTCCCGGGCGGTGTCCTTGCCGGATACCAGCAGGGGAATCCACGCATCCCGGAGTTTGCCACCCTCCAGCAGCAGGAGCCCCCAAGCATAGCTCAGGATGGGAAGGAGAAGGTTGTCGGAGAAACGCCTTTCCAACATGTGGGAGACATTTGCGGGAAGAAGGAACCGATAGGATGCTTGGCGATACGGTTTCCCCGATGGGCGCTCGTAGGGGAGGACAGAGATGGGCGGCAGATCTTCCGCGTTGAGGAGGAACTGCCCGGCGGCTGTGTTGCCGCCCCGTCGCGGGGAACCGGGTTCGCGGGCGATCCGGTTGATCCTGCGGAAAATGTCCCGGGGATCGAAGCAGTGGGCGATGGCATGGGAGACCGTGGCCAGGACGGCGTACTCCTCTTCTCTCGTGCGGAAGCAGGAGAGGCGGAACAGGGCATCCCGCCGCAGGTCGAATTCCTGTCGCATATCTGCCTCCACCACCCGCCGAAGGGTGTTTTCCAGATCCTCGCCCTTCAGGTGGGCGAGATCCTGGCAGATGATGCCGGGGGGATTCTTCCGGTGGGAGAGAATGATCTTTCGCACTTCTCTCCCCATTGTGCAGTAATTGACCCGGAGAAATTCCTCGTCCTTTTCCATATCCCGCACGGCTTCCGCGAGTCGTGACGGCTCCAGGTTTCCCTTGACTTTATATAGCGTCTGGAAATGGATGTGGAAGGCGGAGCCTTCCTGGGTGAATTGTGGTGCCTCCCACTCCGAGAGCGGCTCGACGGCTACGACTTCCCCGTTGCCGTAGGTGGTGTGCAGCACGGCCTGTTCCCTCGGGGACAGGTCCAGGAAGTCCAGTCGCGCCTCTAGGTGCTCCTCGGGCGGAGCGGACAAATTCTTTCTGGAGATGAGTTTTTTCTGATCCATGCAGATTGCTCCGTTCTTTTGCTCGTTGTGCTCTTTTATTGTTTTATTATTATATCATTTCTATGGTGGGGGTCGTAAGGCCAATCAAAAATTTTCCGGGAAAGACAGGGAGGAGTTTTCTTTTTTTTTGCGAATTTCATAAACAGTGAATTGTTTTTTTCGGTATAACATACAGCTTAAAGAAATTTAAGCGCACTTGACGGAAACCGAGGAGGAAGATGTATGTCAAAGGTAATCGGTATTGATCTTGGAACCACGAATTCCGTGGTATCCGTCGTGGAAGGCGAGGAGGCCACCGTCATCACGAATCCCGAGGGCAGCCGCACGACACCCTCCGTTGTGGGCTTCAAGAAGAACGGGGAGCGGCTTGTCGGTCAGCTGGCACGTCGCCAGGCGGTGTCCAACCCGGACCGCACCGTTGAATTCATCAAGCGCCACATGGGCGAGGCGGATTACCGCGTCACCATCGACGGCAAGGACTACACGCCGCCGGAGATCTCCGCCATGATTCTGCAAAAATTGAAGGCAGACGCCGAGGCGTATCTCGGGGAAACCGTGTCTCAGGCAGTCATCACCGTTCCCGCCTATTTCAATGACGGCCAGCGACAGGCGACGAAGGACGCCGGGAAGATCGCCGGGCTTGAGGTGCTCCGCATCATCAACGAGCCCACGGCTGCGGCTCTGGCTTACGGACTCAACAAGGACAGCGACGAGAAGATCCTCGTGTTCGACCTGGGGGGCGGAACCTTTGATGTGACCATCCTGGAACTCAGCGACAACGTGTTCGAGGTCCTGGCCACCAGCGGCGATACCCAGCTGGGAGGATACGATTTCGATATGGCGGTGTTCAACTGGCTGGTGGAGGGTTTCAAGAAGGAGCATGACATCGATCTCTCCCAGGAGCCCATGGCAAAGCAGAGGCTCATGGAGGCGGCGGAAAAGGCGAAGATCGAGCTGTCCAACATGCAGGAGACCAGCATCAACCTTCCCTTCATCGCGGTGGATTCCTCCGGCCCGAAGAATTTGGAGGAAACCCTCACCCGAGCGAAGTTCGAGGCGCTGACGGCAAACCTTGTGGAGCGCACCATGGGACCTGTGCAACAGGCCATGAAGGATGCGGAGGTCAAGGCCGAGGACATCGACAAGGTGCTCCTCGTGGGCGGCTCCTCCCGCATTCCGGCGGTGCAGGAAGCCATTCGGAAATTCGTGGACAAGGAGCCGTCCCGAGGGGTCAACCCCGATGAGTGCGTGTCCCAGGGCGCTGCCCTCCAGGGCGGCGTGCTGGCGGGGGAGGTGAAGACGGATCTCACCCTGCTGGATGTCACCTCCCTCTCCCTCGGAATCGAGACCGCGGGGGGCGTGTTCACGAAGCTCATCCCCCGCAATACGACGATTCCCTGCACGGAAAGCCAGGAGTTTTCCACCGCCGTGGACAATCAGTCCTCCGTGGAGGTCCACGTGTTGCAGGGAGAGCGTCCCATGGCTGCCGACAACATGAGCCTGGGCAAGTTCACCCTGACGGATATTCCCCCCGCGCCCAGGCGGGTTCCCCGCATCAAGGTGACATTTGACATTGATGCCGACGGCATCGTCAAGGTGTCCGCCAAGGATATGGGCACGGGAAGGGAGCAGAAGATCACCATCCAGTCCGACAGCGGCATGAGCAAGGAGGACATCGACCGCATGGTGAAGGAAGCGGCGGCGCACGCGGCGGACGACAAGAAGCGCCAGGAGTCCGTGGAGGCGAAGAACAAGGCAGATGCCCTCGTCTATCAGGCGGAGAAGAGCC
>CAMIWP010000079.1 GCA_946402475.1 uncultured Selenomonadaceae bacterium | reverse complement strand
AGCAGATGGCGACATAGGCGGTGGCGTTTGTCGAAATATCATCGTGCCAGTGCACGAGGATGTTGCGGTACGAAAAACATGCGGAAACGATTGAAGTGCTTGAAAATAAAGGCTGGAAAGGTCTTTTCATGTGTGTTATACTTGTTTTTTGCGTATACCGCGAATGGGATTTGCAAGCAGGAACCGTTTTTCCTCCGCGAGCATAGACCCAGAATAATTTTTATGAAACAAAGGAGATATCGGCATGAGACAGGGGCGCCAGAAAAAGCGCAACTACACGAGATTGAAGTGGCTCATCGCTGCATTGCTCGTCCTCTCGGTGGCAGCAACGGGCGCCTACTTCGGCGGACAGCGGGGGAACGGCATTCTTCCGGGAGACCTCCTCGGGGAGAAGCCACCGAAGGCCGTTCACGTCATGATCCTCGGAGTGGATCGCCGGGAGGGGGATGCGGGACGCAGCGATACCCTCATGGTTGCCTCACTGGATGAAGCGCGGGGCAAGGGAGCCCTTCTTTCGGTTCCGCGGGATACCCGCGTGCGGATCGACGGAAACGGCTACGACAAAATCAACCACGCTTACGCCTATGGGGGGCACAAGCTCTCCCAAAAGGCCGTGGAGCACCTTCTGGGCATTCCCATGGACCATTACATCCTCATCGACACCAAGTCCTTCGAGGGCATCATTGATGCCATTGGCGGGGTGGACATCGACGTGGAAAAGCGGATGTACTACGAGGATCCCTGGGACGATAACGGAGGCCTCATCATCGATCTTTATCCCGGGGAGCAGCATCTGGACGGGGAACTTGCCATCCAGTACGTGCGCTACCGCGACGGCGAGGGGGACATTGGCCGCATCGGGCGGCAGCAGAAATTCGTGAAAGCAGTCCTTGCCCAAGTCATCTCCCCTCAGATCCTGCCCCGCCTGCCCAAGCTGGTGGAAGAAGTGGGCAGGGCTTTGGAAACGGACATGTCCCTGACGGAGCTTCTCTCCTTCGCCAACCAGCTGAAGCAGATCCACGACAACGGCGTCACCGCGCGGATGGTACCGGGACGTCCCGCCTTTTTTAAGGACATCAGCTATTGGATTCCCGATATCAAGGAGCTCAGGAAGATGATGGCGGAGTCATTGGACGAGCCCGTAACGGAGACCCTTCTGGCCTCGGCGGAAAAGGCAGACGAGGAATACCGGAAGAACTTGCCCGAGGGCATCCAGCTGGCCGGTGCCGTACAGGGCAACGCCCCGGAGAAAGCCGCCGAAAAGGCCGCCAAGGATGCGGCGCGGGAGGCGGATGACGAGCCCATGAAGCCCGAGGAGATCGCCGTCATGGTCATCAACTCCAGCGGAATCAACGGCGCCGGCGCCGAGGTGGCGAGCATCCTTCAGCGGAAAGGGTTCATCATTTCCGGCGTGGAGACGGGAAAGACCAATTCCAACCCCACGACCACCATCACCACCTCCGGCCGCAACACGGACGTGTTCTACGGCATGCCCTTCCAGTGCATCATCATGGACGGCGGCAGCAAGAACCAGGCGGTGGTGAACATCGGCCTGGACTACGAAAAAAAGAGCGATTGAACTCAGAAAATCCCGGCGGAACGTTGAAAAGGCGTTCCGCCTTTTGGCAGAAACGATGAGGTGAAGCATTTGGGAAAGTTGAAAGTCCAAGGACTGGCAAAGTCCTTTGGCATCGAGGAGCTGTTCCGGAACGTGAGCTTTGAAGTGGCCCGGGGAGACAAGGTGGGGTTTGTGGGCGCCAACGGAGCGGGAAAGACAACCCTCATGCGCATCCTTCTGGGGCAGGAGGAACAGGACGAGGGCACGATCCAATTCGACGGCGCGGACACCGTGGGCTATGTGGAACAGCAGGCGAAATTCGGAGAGGGCACCCTTTACGAGGAATTCAAGGGCGCCTTCGAGGACATCGAGGAACTGGGAAGGCGCAAAGAGGAATTGGAGAAGCGCATCGGCGCCAAGGATGATCCGGAAATGATGGCGCAATACAGCCGTGTGGTGGAGCGCTTCGAACATCTGGGAGGCTACGACTACGAAAGCCGCATCCGCCGCATCGCCTTCGGCCTTGGCTTCACGGAAGAGGACTTCCGAAGAGATGTGGCGCATTTTTCCGGCGGACAGAAGACCCGCATCTGCTTGGCAAAGGCCCTGCTCCGGGAGCCGGATTTCCTGTTCCTGGACGAGCCCACCAACCATCTGGACATTCAGATGATCGAATGGCTGGAGGGATTCCTGTCCAACTATCGGGGAGGGATCCTGCTCATTTCCCATGACCGCTTCTTTCTGGATCGGGTGGCCACCCGCATCATCGAGCTGGCGGGAAAGACCGTCACAAGCTACGAGGGGAACTATACGTACTTTATAAAGGTGAAAACGGAACGCCGTGCCGCCTTGCAATCCGCCTATGAAAAGCAACAGGAGCACATTCGAAAGACGGAGGAATACATCCGCCGCTATCGGGCGGGCATCAAATCGAAGCAGGCCCGGGGACGGCAGAGCCAGCTCAACCGGCTGGAGCGGATCGTGTTGCCGCCGGAGGCCGCCGCTTTCAACCACTTTGCCCTGAACGCTCCCCCGGAGTGCGCCCAACGGGTGGCGGAGATGGAGGATGTCTCCATGCGCTTCGGCAAGCAGGAAATCTTCTCCCATGTGAACCTTTTGATCCGCAGAGGGGACGGCGTTGCCCTGGTGGGACCCAACGGCGCCGGAAAAACCACCCTTCTGAAGATTCTCCTGGGGGAATTGGAAGCCACGGGAGGAGAAGTGAAACTGGGAAGCCGGGTAAAACCGGGATACTTTTCCCAGCAGCACGAGGGCCTGCACCCGGAGAACACCGTTCTGGACGAGATCCTCTGGGAATACGGCATGGATGAGGAACAGGCCAGAAGATACCTGGGAGCCTTTCTCTTCCATGGGGACGATGTCTACCGAACCATCGGGGAACTCTCGGGGGGAGAGCAGTCCCGGGTGGCCTTCCTGAAGCTCATGCTCACGGGGGCGAATTTCCTCGTGCTGGACGAACCCACCAACCATTTGGACATCCCGGCAAAAGAAGCCGTGGAAGAAGCCCTGATGGCCTTCCCCGGGACTTTCCTCGTCGTATCCCATGATCGGTACTTCCTGGACAAGGTGGCCAACTGCACCCTGGAGCTGGAGAAGGGAACCCTCACGGAGTACAACGGGAGCTACAGCTATTACCGCAGGAAAAAGGAAGAAGCGCCGGAGGAAATCCGGAATGCCGGGACGTCCAAAAACAAGCCGTCCCCCTCCGATGAAACGGCGCCGAAAAAGAGGGAAGCGCCCGTGAAAAATCAAATGCCCCGGCAAAAGCCGGGGCAGGGCATGAGCGATGCCAAGCGGGAAGAACTCATCCGAAAAGCCGAGGCGGAGATCGCCATGGCCGAGGCGGAGCTCAAGGGTCTGGAGTTCGAGATGAACCGTCCCGAGATCCAGGCCGACCCCGCGAAGAGCCGAGCCATTGCCGACGCCTACGCGGCAAAGGAGCGGGAGATCGAGGAGCGCTATGAACGATGGGAACAGCTGACGGAGGGGTGATTCCTCCGCTACTGCATCCGGGAGAGATCCCTAAACTTCGTGAACTCCTTCTGGAAGAACAGGTTCACGGTATCCACCGGCCCGTTGCGATGCTTTGCTATGATGACCTCCGTGATGTTCTTGTTCTCCGTGTCCTGGTCGTAGTAATCCTCCCGATAGAGAAACATGACGATGTCCGCATCCTGCTCCAGGGAGCCGGACTCCCTGAGATCGGAGAGCATGGGTTTCTTGACCTGACGGGACTCCACGCTTCTCGACAGCTGGGAGAGGGCCACCACGGGCACGTTGAGCTCCCTGGCCAGCGCCTTGAGGGAGCGGGAGATCTCGGAGATCTCCTGCTGGCGGTTGTCGCCGCTTCGAGAGGAACGCCCCTGCATGAGCTGGAGGTAGTCGATGACCACCAGCTCCAGCCCGTGCTCCGCCTTGAGACGACGGGCCTTGGAGCGAAGTTCCATCACCGTGATGCCGGGCGTGTCATCGATGTAGATCTGCGCCTTGGAGAGCTTGTCCGCCGTGGCGATGAGCTTGCCCCATTCCTCATCCTCCAGTTGTCCCGTGCGAAGACGCTGGGAGTCAATGGCTCCCTCGGAGCAGAGCATGCGCTGCACCAGCTGCTCCTTGGACATTTCCAGGGAAAAGAACGCCACGGAATGTTCCCGAAGGGCGGCATGGACGGCAATGTTCAGGGTAAAGGCCGTCTTTCCCATGGAAGGCCGGGCCGCCACCAGAACCAAGTCCGAGGGCTGAAGCCCCGAGGTCAGCTGATCGAGATCCTTGAACCCCGTGGAAAGCCCCGTCAAGCCGCCCTTGGACTCATAGAGGGTGGAGATCCGGTCGATGGAGTTCATGAGGATGGTCTTGATGGGCTCGAAATCGCCCCCCTTGCGGTTGGAAGCCACGGAGAGGATCCGCTTCTCCGCCTCGTCCATGATCGTCTCAACCTCATCGGAATCCTCGTAGGCCTTGCCGGCGATTTCCGTGGCCGCATCGATGAGGTTCCGGAGATCCGCCTTCTCCCGGACAATCCGGGCATGATAGCTCACATTGGCCGCCGTTGGGACGCTGTTGGCAAGGGCGGTGACAAAGGCCAGCCCCCCCACCTTCTCCAGCTGATCCCTTTTGCGGAGCTGCTCCGTGAGAGTCACCAAGTCCACGGCCTCATTGTGGAGGAAGAGATCCTCCATGGCGCTGTAGACCACGCGGTGGGCTTCCCGATAGAAGTCCTCGGGTTGCAGGATCTCCTGCACCTCCGTCAGGGCTTCTTTTTTTATGAGGACAGCTCCCAACACCGCTTGCTCTGCCTCGATGTTCTGGGGTGGCACGCGCTCAATCATTCCTCACGGTCCTCCGCTTCGTCAACAAAGATGCAGGAAAACGCCTCTTCCGCCGTGGATACGGGACGAATGTCCATGCCGAGATGCCCCGACGGGATATCCTTGCTGTTCTCCTTGGGGATGACCATGGTCTTGATGCCCGCCTGCTTCGCGCCATAGGCCTTCTCAAAGACGCCTCCCACGGGGCGCACCCGCCCCTGAAGGGAGATCTCCCCCGTCACCGCAACGTCCTGCCGGATCTTCCGCCCCGTCACCGCGCTGACGATGACGGCAAGGATCGCCGTTCCCGCGCTGGGGCCGTCGATGTTTCCCCCGCCGATGACGTTGATGTGGATGTCGTAGTCGTTGATGTCCTCCCCCGTGAGGGCGCGCATGACCGACGCGGCATTGAATACGGAGTCCTTCGCCATGCTGCCCGCAGTCTCGTTAAAGCGCACCGTTCCCTTCCCCTTCTCGTGGGCGGGAAAGGCCATGGCTTCGATCTCGATGGCGGAGCCGAGGAATCCCGCCACTCCCAAGCCGAAGATATGCCCCTTCCGCCCCTCATGGGAAGCCTTTTTTGTCACATAGGGAGACAGGCGGCTCACCTGGGCCACCTCGTAGATGTCCGCCTTGTGCACGGTGACGGGGATCAGCTTATCCTCCGATGGAAGTTCCTTTTCTTCCCCGCCGCCCTTCTCCATCTCCTGCTCCATGGCAAGACTGTAGGCATCCGCCAGGATATTGATGGCCTTGCGCCCTTCGATGGTGTACTCGCTGATGAGCTCCGCAATGCCCTCCTCCAAGGTCGCTCCCAGCTTCTTCGCCGCGTTGTGGACGATCTCCTCGATGTGCTTCGGAGTCAGCGGCTCAAAGTAGATCTCCGCGCAGCGGGAGCGCAGGGCGGGGTTGATGTGGGAAGCGTCCCTCGTGGTCGCGCCGATGAGCACGAAGTCTGCGGGAGCCCCCTCCTCGAAGAGCTTACGGATGTAGGGAGGAACCTTTTCGTCCGCGGGGTCATAATAGGCGGACTCGAAAAAGGCCCGCTTATCCTCCAGCACCTTGAGGAGTTTGTTCTGGAGCATCTCGTCCATCTCACCGATCTCGTCGATGAAGAGGATCCCCCCATGGGCATCCGTCACAAGACCGGGCTTGGGCTCCGGC
>CAMIWP010000078.1 GCA_946402475.1 uncultured Selenomonadaceae bacterium | reverse complement strand
AGCTGGACGCTTCAAAGGCAAGCTTTTCGACCGTGACAACACCTGGCGTGATGACACTTCTCTCATCCGACAGGGAAAACGATTTTGCCGATCTTATCTTGAAATACAAGGGCGGCACGGCAAGACTGAACGCAGTAAATCCAAGCCGGAATATTTGGGTCGGATGCGAAGGAACCCGGTCGAAAAATGGTGTGAAGCTTTCCTATAACCCGGTTCACAGGATTCTTCTTGACGAGGAAAGCCGGTATAAAAATGTGTTCTATCAGATCGAGAATCGGGTAAATACCGTATCCCTCGGAAATGTTGGCTGGCGAACGGGAGGCACGGTTTATGCCGTTGGATCCGGTTATGATTTCTCGGAGACGGTCCTCGACGTGTCGGAATTTCGTTTTCAAAATCCCGAAGCTGTGCCGGGAAGCGGAGTCATGGCTCTCCTCTCGGGAGCAGAGAATCTTTCTTCGGGCATGGAACGTACGGGGATTTCCTCTTTTTATGCCTACGCGCCGATATCCGGCGTCACGGTCAGTGGGCATATTTTGGGAGATATTTCCGTGGAGGGAGAACGACTCTTATACAAGGCGAGGGAAAATCGGGCGGATCGGCTTTCCTTCGGCAAGGTCGCCTGGACGGAGGAGAGTGCTCTCATGGTTCGCCCATCGAATATTGTGTTTGACGGAGCGGCTGTGGATACCTCCCGGATCTATTTTCACAATGTCGCATCTCTTCGGGCCAATCAATCCATGGTTTTGGTGGAGGATTTCGGAAACTCCGTCGGTGCGATCACGGGGGATACTTACACAGTGGGCACAACCCTGACAGGAAGAGGAAGGGCATTTCTTTCCGGCAGGAATCTTATCTACAGGGTGGAGACCGGGACGGAGTCCCCGGGGATCCCGTCCTTGGGAGAGCCTTCCGAACCGATCTTGTCATCCGGCGAGACGCCGGGTTCGACTCCTGTTTCCGATAACAGTTCTCTCGCCCATGAGTCTTCCGCTGCCAATGCACAGGAGTCTGAAAACCACGGGAAGTCCTTTGCCGGTGGGGCAGTAGCCGCCAATGACGGACAATCTTCCACCGAAAACAGCATGGATCAAGGGGCGGGTGAAACGGAGGCTGTATCATCCAGCCAGGTTCCGGCTTCGGAACCTGTACCTATCCTTACAGCACAGGACCAGACCCACAATACGGTCATGGGAATGGAGGCCGGCATGGCTGCTCTTGCAGCGGGAAACGATTACATCGCCCGGGCAACGGACGGGTTGGGGACCCAGGCAGGGCCGGACGGAATCGCCGCCTTTGTTGCCCTGGGCGGTGGCAGGGAGGAATATGAAACGGGTAGCTGCGTGAAGGGGAACACATGGAATGCCATTCTGGCGCTTGGAGCGAAACACGCGTATTCGAGGGGGACCTTGGAATGGGGAGGTTTCCTTGAGCATGGGACGGGAAATTTCAGCGTTTACGGAGACAACGGGAGAGGGGAGCTTTCTTCTACCTACACCGGCGGAGGAATGCTGGCCAAGTGGACGTACTGCAACGGAGTATATGCCGAGGGAAGCATTCGGGGAGGCAGGATGCATGACAGAGCTTCCAATATCCTCAGGGATGCGCTTGGGGACTTCTACGGCTACGACGTTCGCGCTAACTATCGAGGCGGCCATGTGGGCGTGGGAAAGGTATACCGGTTCCGCGGGAACCGCAGTCTTGACATTTTCGGAAAGTTCTTCGTGATGAGGAGGGATGGCGTGTCCTTTCAAGCGGGAGGCAGATATGATCTGGACGATGTGACCAGCAAGCTCCTTTGCCTGGGCGTGCGATATTCCATGGAGGGACAGAAATGGAACTGGCACGGGGGACTTTCTTGGGATTGGGAATTTGACGGGGAAGCATCCGGCACGGCGGACGGGGCTCGCATTCGATCGGCAAGTATTCGCGGAGGAAGCCTTGGCGCTGAATTGGGAATCCGCATGGAACCGACGGAAAGCTCTCCATGGAAGATGGATATCGGAATTTCGGGACATTTGGGAAAACACAGGGGCGTGGGAGGCAGTGTGGCGATTGCCTATATGTTCTGATGCCCCTTGGGAAATTTCCGAAGGGAAGAGGAAGTTCCCAAAACATGCAGGAAAAGGTGAGACGCACAGCTTCTTGGCTGTGCGTCGATTTTTTTGGGGAGAGGGAGATCTGTCGGTTGTATCTCTTTGGAAAATATGCTATAATCAAGCCAATTTGCGAGTGCAGATCGGCGGGGTTCTGCACGGGTCTTTTTGGTGTTGCGGAGCACACATTGCCCATGTCCTTCCACGGGGACATGGGTTCTTTATGTAGGATTTTTGGCGGGAAAGCAGGTAGTTTATGGCGGATGTAAAAAAAACAGATTTGATCATGATCGGCTTGATGATGTTCTCCATCTTCTTCGGCGCAGGCAATCTTATATTTCCGCCGGCCATGGGCCAGTTGGCGGGAGATCATCTGGTGCCTGCGATTTTCGGATTTCTACTCACGGGGGTCGGTCTGCCGCTTTTGGGAATCGTGGCCATTGCATTGCAGAGCGGGAGATACCGGGACTTTATTGCGGAAAAGATCCATCCGTGGTTTGCCGTCGGCTTGTTGAGCATTCTGTACCTCACCATCGGTCCCTTGTTCGCCGTGCCGCGGACCGGAGCTGTTTCCTTTGAGATCGGCATTCTTCCCTTTTTGTCGGGAGATCACGAGGCCTTGGGGCGTGCCGCCTATACCTTGTTTTTTTATCTGGCGACCTACTATTTGGCACGGAATCCCAGCAAGCTCGTCGATCGCGTGGGCAAGCTCCTGACACCGGCTTTACTGCTGTTTCTGGCGTTGCTGTTTGCCAAATCTTTTTCCGCTCCTTTGGGAGAGATCTTGGAAGCGACGGGAACCTATGTGCAAACCCCCTTTGCCCAAGGGTTTCAGGACGGCTATCTGACCATGGATCTCTTGGCATCCATTGCCATCGGAACCTTGGTGGTCAATTCCATGCGGATGCGGGGGATCGAGGGACGGTGTGCCTTGAGCAAAGCCTGTATCATGGCGGGGATTCTCGCGATCACCCTCATGAGCGTCGTGTACGTTTCCCTGGCGTATCTCGGAGCTACCAGCGCAGCGGTTCTTGGGCAATCTGCCAACGGAGGCAGGCTTTTGGCAGATGCTGTCGGGATCTTCTTCGGTTCCACGGGAAATGTCTTGTTGGCGGTCATCATCGGCTTGGCCTGCTTGACCACCAGTTGCGGCGTGATTTCCAGTTGCACGGCCTTCTTCAACAGAATCCTGAGGGATAGGATTTCCTATCGGAACTTGTTGCGTGTCTTTACCTTTTTCAGTTTTGTGGCTTCCAATGTTGGGCTCACGACCCTGATTAAAGTTTCCGTGCCCTTTCTTGTGGCGATATACCCCATCGTCATTGTTCTCGTGGTGTTGTCCCTCTTCGACGGCATCATTGGAAACAGGAAGGAGATTTACCGTTGCGCCATCCAGTTCACATTGGTGTTTAGTCTGTTCGAGGGCCTGAAAGCGGCCGGTATTGAGATTCCCATGCTGAATTTTTGGCTGGAGGAATACCTTCCTTTCTACGATATCATGCTGGGATGGCTTCTGCCTGCCTTGGCGGGCACCATCATCGGTTGGTTCGGATCCTGCCTGGGAAGTCAGGGCCAACTGAAGGAAGGACATTGACCCCTCGTGTACCTAAGGAGGAATTGCAATGATCATCGTCATGAGTCCCAACGCAACCAAGGAGAATCTTGTCCGTGTTCAGGAAAAGATAGAACAGGCAGGGATGCGCGTTCATCTTTCTACGGGTGAGGATCGCACCATCGTCGGCGTCATCGGGGATAAGAAGAAGATCGCAAATCTGGAAATGAATATGATGGAGGGCGTGGAAAAAACTGTTCGAATCACGGAGAAGTACAAGCTTGTGAGTCGGGATTTCCAGCCGGAAGATACCGTTGTGGACGTCGGGGACGTAAAAATCGGAGGAGATCATTTGGTTATCATGGCGGGTCCCTGCGCCGTGGAAAGTCTTGAGCAGCTCAGGGAAGCCGCGAAATGCGTCAAGGAATGCGGTGCACACTTCCTACGGGGAGGCGCCTTCAAGCCCCGGACATCTCCCTATGATTTTCAAGGGCTTGCCGAGAAAGGACTGGAAATGCTCCGCACGGCTGCGGAGGAACAGGGGCTCAAGGTGGTTACGGAAGTGATGGATCACGACGATATTGAAATCATCAGTGAGTATGCGGACGTGCTGCAGGTGGGAGCCCGAAACATGCAGAATTTCCGGCTCTTGAAGGCCTTGGGATCTGCGAAAAAACCCGTCCTTCTAAAGAGAGGGCTTTCTGCCACCATCAGTGAATGGCTTAACGCTGCCGAGTACATCATGAGCGGCGGAAATCAGGATGTCATCCTTTGCGAGCGGGGCATTCGCACCTACGAGACCTTTACCCGCAATACACTGGATTTGAGCGCCGTGGCGGCGGTCAAGGAGCTCTCCCATCTTCCCGTCGTTGTGGATCCCAGTCATGGCACGGGACGCTGGCAGATGGTTCGCCCCATGGCAAAGGCTGCGGTGGCTGCGGGAGCAGACGGGCTCATCATCGAGGTGCATCCCCATCCGGAGGTGGCTCTTTCCGACGGTGACCAATCCCTGACCCCCAAGAATTTCCAGCGACTCATGGAAGAGCTTTCCGGCATGGCCAAGCTTATGGGAAAGGCATTGTAACATGAGCCGGATTCATCTCGCCATCATTGGTGTGGGGCTCATCGGCGGTTCTTTGGGTCTGTCCCTGAAGGACAGGATGGGGGATGGGATCTACATCACGGGATCCTGCCGCACACAGAAGTCCATGGACAAGGCTGTGGCGCTGGGAGCCGTGGACATGGCATCCCCTGACTTGGAGCGGGTGGTGAAGGATGCGGATATCGTATTCCTGAGCCCGCCGGTGTTGCAGATCGTTCCCATGGTGGAGAAGATGCTGCCCTATCTGAAAAAGGGAACGATCCTGACGGATGCGGGCAGCACGAAGGGATATATCTGGGAGCGTCTGAAGGCTATCCTTCCGCCGGATGTCTACTACATCGCGGGACACCCCATGACGGGAAGGGAACGGAGCAGTGTGGAGGCTGCCAGCAAGGATCTTTTCGTCAACAAGGCATACGTCATTGTGGAGGATACCTCCGCTCCACCGGAGGCTTATGAAAAGCTCATGGGAGTGCTCCGTCATACCGGGGCGAATTTTACCACACTGGACATTGCACAGCATGATCGTTGCGCCTCCGTCATCAGTCACGTTCCCCACGTCGTTGCGGCAGCCCTTGTCACCCTCCTGAATCGCAGCGGGAGTGATATGGACTCTTGTATCAAGCTCATCGGCGGAGGTTTTAAGGATACTACCCGCATCGCCTCGTCCAATGCGGACATGTGGGCAGACATCTGCATGACGAACGGTGGGGCCATTGCGGGAAACTTGCGGGAAGTGCAGGACATCCTCGGCGATGTGATTTCTGCCATAGAGGCTCATGATCGCCGAGCCGTGCACGATTATTTCGCGGCATCCAAGGAACGCCGCGACAGTCTGCTGGAAAGAACAGCAAATCTCTTTGATCCCAATTGAGAAAGAGCTTGCCGGAACGGTCAAAGGTTCTGGCAAGCTCTTTTCGGTGTGCGCTCATTTCGGATTGTATTCCACGATTTTTATTTCCGGGTGATCGTTGAGATTGACAAGTTCCTCGGAGGAGATGCTGATGATGGGACGGGCGGCGAAGTCGTTGGGGAAGGAAACGATGATTCCTGCGAGGCCGTTGCTCAATGTTACGCGGGATCCAAGGAAGGCGTCCTTGATGTGGGTGAGTACGGGGATGCAGACCGTGGGATCCAGGCTCGTGTAGAGGTGTTCCGTGATGTAGGAAATGGCGTCAAAAGGATTTTGTTTTACATAGCCTTCCCGCTCCGTTGTGATGTTGTCATAGATGTCGGCGATGGCAACAATGCTGGCATAGAGATGAATGTCTCCTCCCTTGCATCCGAAAGGAAAGCCTGAGCCGTCCATGCGCTCATGGTGC
>CAMIWP010000077.1 GCA_946402475.1 uncultured Selenomonadaceae bacterium | reverse complement strand
ATGGAGTCTTTGTATCGTCGATTGGCCATGGAAATCGCTTCCTTCCTTTCTGTCAATTATAACATGGATTTGTATTTTTGTACAGTGAGAAAGGACAGAACAAATTTTCTTCTTCATCATTAGGAAGGAATGTGCACAGTCGAAAGCGTTTGACCATATTTATCCTATCGGCCTCGGCGCAGGATGGCTTCTCTCTGGTGGGTTGTCCCGTATCTGAAGCGTCTTGGCAGCACATCATAAAATGTTCCTGTGCAGAGGACAATCAACGAGCATGTACCAAAGGAGGCAAGCAGTGAAGACAGTGATATTGGCCGGCGGGTTGCCGAGCACACTTGAGACGAGAGAGGACAAGATCCCAAAGCCTATGGCGGCCATCGGGGAGAGGCCGATCCTCTGGCACATCATGAAGCTGTTCTCCTTCTACGGTTACAATGAGTTCATTATATGTGCGGGATTCCGGTCGGATCTCATCAAGGAGTATTTTCTCAACTATTATATTTACAGCTCGGATATTACGGTTCACCTGAAGAGCAATCGCGTGGACATTCACAATAAGATCACAGAGCCATGGCACGTTTCCGTGGTGGACACGGGACTGGTGACGACGACGGCGGAGCGGCTCTACCGGGTGCGCTCCATGCTGGAGGAGGATTTCTTCGTGATCTATGGGGACTGCATCTCCAATGTGGATGTCCCGTCCTTGGCAGCCTGTCATAGGGATGCGGGGAAGCTCATGACGGTGGTTCTTGCGAAGCCCAGCGGCAGGAATCGAATCGTCCCCTTGGATGATGGCGGAGACATTATGGCACCGAACGCGAGGGCGTCGGCACCGCAGGATGCGTGGACGAATGCCTGTATGATGGTGGTTTCCCCGGAGGTGGTGCGCAGGAAGCCTTTCCCCCGGGAAAGGTTCGAGGTGGAGACGATGCATCGGCTGGCTGCGGCCCGGCAGGTCAATGCCTATCGTCATCACGGGTTTTGGTCGCCGGTGGAGACGGTGCGGGACAGGGACAGTCTGCAATCCATGTGGGATGAGGGCAATCCTCCATGGAGAATCTGGCTGGATTGAGGAGGAGCGCATGCAGGCAGTGATTTTGGCAGGGGGCATGGGGACACGCTTGGCGGAAGAGACGAAATCTCAGCCGAAACCCATGGTGAAGATCGGCAGCCGTCCGATTCTTTGGCATATCATGAAACGGTATGCCATGTACGGGGTCACGGATTTCGTTGTTTGTTGCGGCTATAAAGGGCACATGATCAAAGAGTACTTCCTGGACTACCATCATGCGAATGCGGATATCGACATCCGGATGGACACGGGGGCGTTCTCCTGTCGCGGCAGACCGGTGGAGGATTGGCACGTGACCCTGGCCAGCACAGGGCTTCATACACTCACGGCCGGTCGCGTGCTGAGGATCCGGCCTTATGTGGAGGGGGAGTTCTTCCTGACCTACGGGGACGGCATCGGGGACATTGATATGGAGCGCCTGACGGAATGCCATCGGAAGAGCGGCAAGGCGCTGACCATGACCGTGACGAAACCGGCCGGGCGGTTCGGCGCAGTGGAGTTGGACGAGAGGACGGGAGCCGTGCAGGGGTTCCGGGAAAAGGCAAGGGCGGATCAGTTCTATGTCAATGCCGGGTTCATGATGTGCAGCCCCGAAGTCTTTGATTTTTTGGGAGACGGCTCCGAGATGCTGGAGGCAGGGCCTTTCGCGCGGCTTGTGTCGGCAGGGGAAATGAATGCCTATATCCACGAGGGATTCTGGTCGCCCATGGACAATGTGCATGACAGGGAATATCTCAAAGCGTGCGTGGAGTCGGGGAAGGCCAAGTGGCTCTCGTAGTCTCTTTTTCTTATGGTTTCCGAAAAAAAAGAGATACGCATTTTGGAACATGCGCATCTCTCTGCTTCGGGGATTCGATCCCATGGAACTGGCAGGAAATAAAGGATTCGTTTCTATGCTTTTTGGTGAAATACCTTTTTGGGCTGGCCGCAGACAGGACAGACGAAGTCCTCCGGCTCACTGTCCAAGTCACCGATGTATTCAAAGCCGCAACAACCGCAGACGTAGATGGTCTTGCCCTCCACATTCAGTAATTCCGGTTTATGTTTTTCCAGCATCTTCTGAAGCAAAACGCCATGATGCCCTTCTTGCTTGGCAAAGATCTCCATTTCATCGGCGGCTTCCGCAAGTCCCGCAGCGCGAAATTTGTCCGCGAAATTCTGTACCGTTTTCTCGCCGCTGGTTTCCGCAGCTTGCAAGCCGCGAACGAGCATCCAGAAGTCCTGCGGGTACTTGCCGTTCAGCACCGCATAGAAACCTGCGTGAACGGCTTCCTGATTGGCTGCCTCGATGAAGTCGGCGGCAACATCTTCCATGCCCTGCTCTTTTGCAAGCCGTGCCAAGGCATAGTACATCATCGTCCCGTTTGCCTCGCCCTGCGCCATCATTGCGGCAATCTGCTCGAACTGTGTTCCCCTTGTCTTTCCATGTAAACTCATATAAATCTCTCCTTTTCGAGCTTTCGTCTGACGGATTCAAGCATATCATCAGTTTATCATGTATTTATGACCTCAATGTGACTATTGTGAAAAATATTTCGTTGGGACGGATGGATATACGGTGTTTTTATCCATCCCACGACACAGAGCGAGAGGACATTGGCTTTTTCAAGGCTTTTTTTCGGGAAACCCTTGATTTTTCAATGGTTTTCTGTTACATTTTGGTGGTGGAACGTAACGACGCTGGATTTGGCGGGGTTTTTCCATGGGATCAAATTCAAAAGGAGGCTACGATCTTGAACAAAACTGAATTGGTAGCTAAGGTGGCCGAGAAGTCCGGCCTGACGAAGAAGGATGCGGAGAAGGCGGTTAATGGATTCTTTGCCAGTGTGGAAGAGGCTCTTGTTGAGGATGACAAGGTGCAGATCATTGGTTTTGGCACCTTCGAGGTGAAGGAGCGCGCTGCCCGCAAGGGGCGCAATCCGCAGACCGGAGATGAAATCGATATACCGGCATCCAAGAATCCGGTATTCAAGGCCGGCAAGGCATTGAAAGATGCTGTTAATGAGTGATATTGGTTGCCTGTGATGACCGGGTTCGCGGAACCCGGTCTTTTTTCGCGGCAGGAGAGGATCATTTGCCAAAAGATATGAGGGGAAAAAAGGTGCTGGTCACGGGAGGGACATCCGGCATTGGATTGGCCGCTGTGAAGATGTTCCTGGAACGAGGAGCCAGAGTGGTCATGGCGGGTCGTTCCCATGCCCGTGGAAAGGATGCGCTGGAGGCCCTGCCGGAGAAGGATCGTTACAGGGCGGAATTCTTTGCGGCGGATGTGGGAGAGACGGAAGGTTGTCGCAGACTCGTGGAGGATGCCGCAAACTGGCTGGGGGGCATGGACGTCTTGGTGAATTCTGCGGGGATCTATCTCGAACAACCCATGGAGGACATGACGGAGGAACTCTTCGATCAGGTCATGGCGGCAAACGTGAAGGGGACGTATTTCATGTGTCGCTATGCCTTGCCGGAACTCAGAAAGAGCGAGGGGGCATCCATCGTGAACGTGTCTTCGGATGCGGGGGTTCACGGAAATTACGGCTGTTCCGCCTATTGCGCCTCTAAGGGAGCGGTGACGGTGTTCACTCGCTCCCTTGCCTTGGAAGTGGCCAGTCTTGGGGTCCGAGTGAATTGCGTTTGTCCCGGGGACATTCTGACGCCCCTGACGGAGAAACAGCTAGCCATGGGAGGAAACCGAGAAGAGGCCCTGCGGGAGATGCAATCCCTGTACCCCATGGGACGGATCGGCACTCCGGAGGAGGCTGCCGCCGTCATTCTCTTTCTCGCATCCCCTGCGGCTTCTTTTGTGACGGGCGCGGCTTGGGGCGTGGATGGAGGGATCACGGCATGAGAAAGCGCCGATTTCTCATCATGACGGCATCCATCGGATCCGGTCATATCCGGGCTGCAGAAGCCGTGGAGGGAGAGCTTCGGAAACAGTACCCGGAGGCAGAGGTTCGAACGGTGGATTTCATGTCCCACAAGACCTCGGCCTTCCATGGGATGCTCAAGGACTTGTATCTCAGGATGCTGGATTTTGTGCCGAACCTCTACGATCTTTTTTACAAGGTTTCCGGCGGCGGTTCCGGCGGAACCTTTGCCCAGACCATGTTTGCCGCCGTCACCTGTCGAACTATGTGCCGCATGGTAGAGGAATATCGGCCAGACGTTCTCATTTGCACCCATCCCTTCCCGGAGGGAGCTGCGGCTTTGGCGCGGCGCTTGGGCCGCCGGGATGAGTTCCTTCTGACGGCGGTCCTCACGGATTATTCCTTGCATCAGATCTGGATCTACCCGCAGGTGGATCTTTATTTCACCGCAACAGAGGAAATGCGTGAGGGGCTTTTAGAGCGAGGCTTTTCGCCGAAACAGGTCTTTGCCACCGGTATCGCCGTGACGGAAACCATCGAAGAAGTGCCTTCGCGGGAAGATGCTCGTCGGATGCTTGGATTGAACGGAGAGGAGAAGGTCCTTCTTCTCATGGGCGGAGGGCTCGGACTGGGAGGCATTGAGGAATCCTTGAAGGACATGGAGGGAATGGAGGAGAGTTTTACCTTGTTGGTGGTGGCAGGGCGCAATGAGGAGCTTCGACAGAAGCTGGAGGGATTCGGCAGGGCGTCCCATCACAGGATCAGGGTATGGGGGTATACAGACAAGATATACGAACTCATGGCGGCATCGGATCTTCTCATCACCAAGCCCGGTGCTCTGACCATGAGCGAGGCTTTTGTCATGGGACTTCCCATGGTGCTCCATGAGCCGATTCCCGGCCCGGAGACAAAGAACGCCGTGTACGCATCGGAGCGGGGGGCAGCGATATGGGTTCATCACGGGGAGTCCATGGGACAGGCTCTCGCGGCGATCATCTCCGACGAGGGGAAGTTGCGTTTTATGGCCGGGCGCGCCTTGTCCTGCGCCAGACCCCATGCTGCAAGGGATATTGTCGGGACACTCTCTTCGATTCTCGCAGAAAATACGTTGCGATAGAGAGATATTTTTTTTTCGGCAGAAGGTTTTTGGGGGGGGAGCATTGAAATAAGGTAGGGAAGAAATCTTTGCGGTGCCCTTGTGAGTATGGTGATGAATATGACAGTGACGAAATTGCAGCGCAACGGAAACCAGAGGTTCCTCTGCCCGAAATGCGGGAACGAGCTCGGTCTGATCGAGGGAGGTGCCGTGTCCGTCGTGGATGGGAAGGTGGACATGAGCGCTACCCTGCCCAAGCATACCTGCGAGGCTTGCGGCGTGTACTATCAGGAGCTTCTGAATTCGGGATACTACGATGAATTCCCTTTCCAGAAACCGACGAAACCCAAGAAGCTCATAAGAACCGGTGATATACCGCCCATGGAACTCAAGCGGGAGGCCGACGGGAAATGCACCTGCCCTCGCTGCGGAGAGCGCATGGATTTTGTGGAGGGACAGCCGGTACGCATCGTCAACGGCAAGCCGGACATGGAGAATGTGAAGGATCATTTCTGTTGTCGCTGTTGCGACTCTGTGTATCGTCGCATTGCCACGACGGATTATTTCCAGTGGTCGGAGAAATAATTCTGGAAAATACTTGCAGAAACGAGAAAATCTTTGTATCATATTACATGCATGGCGATGAAGATGCCACTGGGAGTGTTGCTCTTGCAGGAAGGGATGTTTCTATGGGAAAGAGCGAGAAAAAACGCGGATTCAACTGGTTTGTGCCCATCCTGGCGTTGATTGTCCTGTACTTTTCTTCCATTCTCATTTCTCAGCAGCTATACCTGAATCAGGTGAGCAGGGATCAGGCCGCTTCCGATGCGCGTTTGCAGGCTGCCCGACAGGAGAACGAGGCACTCCTTCAAGAGAAGGAAAAGCTTAACGATGCCGACTACATTGAGCGTGTTGCCCGGGAGGAACTGGGCATGACAAAGGCGGGGGAGATTCCCTATAGCATGGTGAAAAAAGATCGGAACTAATTTATTTCTTGTATTTTGTGGTATGTGGTATAATTCATAGGAAATCAAGGGGAGGAAGAATTGTTTTGTCCATTGAAGTAGGC
>CAMIWP010000076.1 GCA_946402475.1 uncultured Selenomonadaceae bacterium | reverse complement strand
TCATGATGTTGACGGCAGGTTTTACGCAAAAGGACGTTCAACATGTACAGATTGAGGTGGATGGACGGGTCGTTGACACCTATACCACTCACGTCAGCCCGGAGCGCATTTTGCGTCATGCGGGAGTGTTCCTTGAAGACGAGGATGAATACCGTTTGAGAAAGAACGGGAACAAGACGGAAATCACGATTTATCGCGCGGTTCCGGTCACCATTGACCGTGACGGTCAGAAGCGTGAGGTTATGACCAGCAAGCCTACCGTGGAGGAAGCCTTGGTGGATCTTGGTTATCGCGTGGAGGATTATGATGTCACGCCGGGATTGGAGTCGAGGATTCAGGAAAATACAAATATAGTGCTGCAGGACAGAGCGGCCAGGATTGCGGCGGAACAGGCGGCCGCAGAAGCAGAAAGGCTGCGTGGTCCGCAGGTGGAGACCTCCCGAGGGATGGCGCGCTATTCCGATGTCTATACGATGGAGGCAAGCGCATATCTTCCGACGGATGGCGGCGGAGCAGGCATTACCGCTTCGGGTATGGTAGCTCGGTACGGTGTCGTGGCGGTGGATCCGGATGTGATACCCCTCGGCACGAGGCTCTACATTCCGGGCTACGGTGAAGCAATTGCTGCTGACACAGGCGGAGCCATCATAGGGCATAAGATCGATCTCTGTATGGAGAGCTACAGCGAGGCCATGCAATTTGGTCGCCGCGATGTGACGGTCTACGTGCTGATATGACATCGACGGATCGTCCGGACAGAAAGCACCCGTGAAGTTCCTGCTTCACGGGTGCTTTTATGGAAAAACGGGTTGTCACACGGTCATTACGTGCGACAACCCGTTTTTATTTTGCAGTCTTCTCGTCGAGGGTGATCACCCATAAGAATGTTTCGCCCTTCCGTGCTTCGAGGCGATCCGGCTGGGCTTTGTTCAGGTCTTTTTGTCTGTGGAGCTTTATCGGCTCATGGAACGGGGTCAAAATAATCACCTTTCCTTGGAGATAACGATGGTTTACTCATCAAAGTAGAGAGGCTTGCCGTCGGCCTCGGCTTTCTGGATCATGAGCTTCAGACGCTCGATGTTTTTCTTGTGACGGTCTATGGCGAAGCCGATGCGGGTGAGCTCCTCCTCGGTAAAGTTACTGATGTTGCGGCGTTCCTCAATGATTTTGAGCCGTTCCTCCACGTCGCGGAGCTCGTCCTTCAGGAGTTTTCTGTGCTGAAGGGCAAAGCCGTAAACGGCCCGTAGATGCTCCTCCACGTACTTGGCGTAGCCGGGTTCCCCGGAGTCCTGTTCCAAGCGTCTTGCCACATGACAGATGATATCGAAGGGGTTCTCCCCACCGTGGATCATGTTGAGGATCTCCATTTTCATCTGTTGCTCCCGTCCGTGGGGGCGGGAAATATCAGCGGCGTCCCTGTCCTCCATGCGGTTCACATCCTTCCCTTCTCTGCACGTCTGCAAGTCCTCAATTCCTGTCATTATAACGCAGTTGTTCAAGTTTTGCCAATGGCAAAACTTGAACAACTGCGTTATAATACTTATCATGATGAGAAGATTTGGATTTGGAAGGGGAGTATTATCGTACATCATGGCAATGGCAAGAAATGACCTGTGTTGGTGCGGCAGCGGGAAAAAGTATAAGAGGTGCCACGCAGACTTTGATGAACGCATAAGCGAAATGAAATTCAACGTGATGAAGGGGCAGGTACGACCACCTCATAAGATCATCAACAATGCGCAGGATATCGAGGGAATCCGGAAGAGTGGGGTGATCAACGACGGGACGCTGGATCTCATGGAGGAACTGGTGCGCCCGGGGGTGGACACGGCCTCCCTTGATGATGCGGCCAGGAAATACATCGAGAGCCACGGGGGGATTCCCGCCTGTCTGGACTACGAAGGATTTCCCAAGAGCGTCTGCATCTCAGTGAACGAGGTGGTCTGCCACGGGATACCTTCCAAGAAGACCGTGCTACGGGAAGGCGATATCGTGAACATTGATGTCACCACGATTCTCAACGGCTATTTTTCCGACGCCTCTCGCATGTTCATCGTTGGGGGAAAGACAACGCCGGAAGCCCAGCGCCTTGTGGACGTGACGAGGGAGTGCATGGAACTTGGGATCCAGGCCATCAAGCCTTGGGGCTGGGTGGGGGACATTGGCGCGGCCTGCGGAAGGCACGCCCACGCCAACGGTTATTCCGTGGTGACGGATCTCGGTGGGCACGGGGTCGGGAAAAAGTTCCACTTGGAGCCTTTTGTCTCCCATAACAGCGAGGCGGGCACAGGGATGTTGCTGGTTCCGGGCATGGTGCTCACCGTGGAGCCGATGATCAACCAGGGAACCTTCAAGGTCGATGTGGACAAGAGTGACAATTGGACGGTGAGAACCCATGACAGAAAGCTTTCTGCCCAGTGGGAGAAGACGGTTCTCATCACGGAAACTGGAACGGAAATCCTTGCCAAATGATGAAAGGAAGGGAATATGGCCACTTTTCGAGAATTCAATGTGGATCCCGGCTTATGCGAAATCCTTCGCCATCAGGGCATTGTGAGCCCGACCCCCGTCCAGGAGCAGGCGATCCCGGCTCTGCGCAGCGGACGGGATGTCATTGTCCAGGCCCAGACAGGAACGGGAAAGACGTTGGCTTTCCTTCTCCCTGTCTTTGAGCGATTGAAAAAGGTTTCCGTCACTCAGGCTCTTGTCGTGGCGCCTACCAGGGAACTTGCGGCTCAGATCGCAAATGTGGCGGCCCTCATCGCTCGGCAGATGGATCTTTCCGCCCTTGCCATATACGGAGGCAGGGACATTGAGGCGCAGAAGCAGAAGCTTCGGCGTCATCCGCAAATCGTCATCGGTACTCCGGGGAGACTTTTGGATCATCTTCGGCGGCGTACCATAGACATTTCCCGCGTAAACAAGGTGGTGTTGGACGAGGCGGATGAGATGATGCGCCGGGGATTCCTTGAGGATGTGGAGCGTCTTCTCGTGGACACGGCAGAGGATCGACAGCTCATGCTCTTTTCCGCCACGATTCCCGACGGAGTTCGCGGGCTGGCTCGGCGGTACATGAGAGCTCCTCGGGAGATCACCGTGAAATCGGAGCACGTCACATTGGATACCATTCGCCAGGTCATTGTGGACACTACGGAGGATACGAAGACGGACAAGCTCTGCGAGCTCATCAATACCCAGCGTCCCTATCTTGCCCTGGTCTTCTGCCATACGAGGCAACGGGTGGCGAAGGTTTCCATGGAGCTTGCGCGGCGCGGATATCTTGCAGACGAGCTTCACGGAGATCTGACGCAGGCCCAGCGGGCGACGGTGCTGAAGCGGTTCCGGGGAGCGGAGCTGCAAATCCTCGTGGCGACGGATATAGCGGCCAGGGGATTGGATATCGAGGGGGTGACCCACGTCTATAATTACGATCTGCCCGGGGACGCGGAGAGTTATATCCACAGGATCGGGCGCACGGGACGGGCAGGACAACAGGGAGTCGCCGTGACCTTTGTGAATGCCCGGCAGTACACGGCTCTTCGGAGGATTGAGTCGGGAATCCAGGCACGCATCGAAAAGGAAAAAACGGAGCGCAGCCGGAACCGGGCGAAGAAGCAGGCGGCATTCCGGGAGAAGGCTATCCGGGAGCGCAGGGCGGAACAGGAGCGGCAAAGCCGCCCCTTGAGCAAGTACGCCAATCGGAAGGGCTCTTCCCACAGGGGAAGGAACGACAGAAGCCGCAGGCAGAGGATCCGGGCGGGGAGGCCCGGAGGAGGGAAATGAGGAGAAGTTTCGAGAAAATCCTTGAGAGGAAAGCAGGATTTTTGAAGAATTGCAAGAAGTTAGGAAAAGGTAGAAGTCACGAATCATAAAGGAGGATTCTAAATGATCGGTATCAAGAATGTTGTTGCCATTGTCTGCGGCGGTGGCCCGGCTCCGGGGATCAACGCAGTTATCTCCGCTGTCACGAACGAGGCGAATCGCCGGGGATGGGATGTTCTCGGCATGTACGACGGTTTTTCTCGACTGGCTCGCGGCGAGAAGAATTACATCCGCTTGGATTTCAATAATGTGAGCCGCATTCATCTCACGGGAGGTTGCATCCTGAAGATGTCCCGTTTCAACCCGACGAAGAAGGAGTCCGACCTCCGCACGGTGGTGGAGACCCTCACGGAGCTCGGGGTGACGCATCTCGTCACCATCGGCGGGGACGATACGGCTTACAGTTCCACCGCTGTGTCGGAGTATGCCCGCAAGGTGGGTCGCACCATCAATGTGGTTCACGTGCCGAAGACCATCGACAACGATCTTCCTCTTCCGGAGGGGGTCCCGACCTTTGGCTTCGAGACGGCTCGGGCTTTTGCTACCACGGAGATCCAGAACCTCATGGAGGATGCCCGCACTACGAACAACCGTTGGTATTTCACCATTGCCATGGGACGCACGGCAGGGCATCTGGCATTGGGTATGGGACGTTCTGCGGGGGCTGCCCTCACCATCATTCCCGAGGAGTTCCCTCAAGAGCACATCCGCTTGCAACAGGTCGTGGACATCATTACTGGTTCCATCGTTAAGCGCCGCCTGACGGGGAAAAATTACGGCGTTGCCGTCATCGCAGAGGGCGTCATCGAGAAGATCGCCGAAGAAGATTTCAAGGCTTTGGGCGAGATTGTCCTGGACGAGCACGGGCATATCCGCTACAGCGAGTTGGATTTTGGCGAGATCCTCAAGCAGGCGGTCCTGTCGGAGGTCAGGAAGCTGGGCATCAAGATTGCCATCGTGGACAAGGAGATCGGCTATGAGCTTCGTTGCACGGCGCCCATCGCCTATGATATCGACTATGCCAGGAACCTTGGATATGAGGCCATGCAGTTCCTTTTCCGTGGGGACAGCGGTGCGCTCATCACCATTCAGGAGAACCAGGCGGTACCCATGCGCTTTGAGGACATTCGAGATCCGAATACGGGCAAGACCATGGTCAGGAAGGTCAACATCAATTCCGTCCATTACAAGATTGCCCGTGGCTTCATGATGCGCATCGAGAAGGGAGATCTGGACGATCCGGGTCTGGCCAATGCTTTCAAGATGGAGCCGGAGGAGTTCCGCCAGCGCTATGCGTACCTCTTCGACGGAGAGCCTTCCTTGGATGGGGTGCAGGAACAGTAAGGGAAGGACAAAATTTCTCATTTTGCCGTTGAAAAAAAAAAGCAAAGACTATATAATAGAAGTACAAAGGTATCTGCCTACTAAAAAGGATTTTGATTTTTCAAGGGAAAGAGGGGGAGAATGATGAGTGTGTTAGGAATCTCCGGCACGACTACGATGATGTCGTTCAGGCAGATCAATCAGCAAGTCGGTCGTCAAGGTCAGGACACGACCTCTGCGATCTCAGAGCGGGCCGCTTCCTATACTCGCGTGTCGAATTTCGGCACGGAGACGAAGCTGGGATCCAGCGACTTTCAGCGAGGGAATGCTCAGATTGCCCGGGATGGTGAGTCGGTGACGGCCCATCATGCTCAGATTGCCAAGTCTTATTACAATGTATCGAACTTCGGCAATGAGACCAAGGGCGGCAGCAGCGATTTCCAGAGGAATAATGCCCGTATCTCCCGTGACGGGGAGGCTGTGACGGCTCATCATGCTCAGATCGCCAAATCCTATTACGGAGTATCGAACTTTGGCAACGAGACCAAGGGTGGCAGCAGCGATTTCCAGAAGAACAATGCTCGCATTTCCCGTGACGGGGAAGCTGTGACGGCTCATCATGCCAAGATCGCCAAGTCTTATTATGGCGTGTCAAATTTCGGCAACGAGACCAAGGGCGGCAGCAGCGACCTCCAGAAGAACAATGCCCGCATCGCTCGGGAAGGGCAGGCCAACACGGCTCGGAACATGACGGAGGCCAAATCCTATTATGCCGTGTCGAATTTTGGCAATGAGTCGAGGGGCGGCAGTGATACCCTGCAGCAAATCAGCGCTCATATTGCGAAAGCGGCTTCTGCCTACAAGGCTTCCGGTCAAGGAAGCGGCGTCGGATCTTCCGTGAACATCGCGGCGTGACTTGTTCGGTATCATGTGATTATTTTCATGAGATATTGTCCCCGGTGACTGTG
>CAMIWP010000075.1 GCA_946402475.1 uncultured Selenomonadaceae bacterium | reverse complement strand
GCATATGACGACATATTCGGCGTCGTTTTTCTATCAAAAATCATCGTGTCAGTACCCTCGGTTCATTTTGCATCAGCTCGTCAATGGCGCGGATCACCTGACGGGGAGAGATACGCTTGGAGCATTCCAACTCCCGCTCCGTGCCGTTGTGATAAGGACAGATCTTCGACTGGAAACGGGTGCGGATATCGTTGAAGCAACCGTTGCACACGTGGCGGTTGATGATGCGGTAAGGGGTGTAGAACTCGCACCAGGGTTGGGACATGCCGCTGATGAGAATCACAGGGCATCCCACGTTATAAGCCAACCAGGAAAGACCGCTGCCCAAGCCGATGAAGAACTCCGCATAATAAAGCATGTTCGCGCGATCCATGATCGTGCGATCCCCCGTCATGTCCTCTGCCGCATCGGGCATCAGGGTATCGTAGTTCATCTCTCTTTGATAGGCATGGCGGTCGATGCAGATCACCCGATACCCCAGTTGCACCAGATAATCGGTGACGATGTTCCACCCGTTGGGATAATGCCATCCCTTTGCCAAGGTGGATGCCTGGACGGCAATGCAGACGTACCTCCCCTTCACGATGTTGGGCCGGGTGGGCCGGAAGACAGGACGGGGAGGCGGCTCGTGGATCCCGACGATGGATCCTGCGATCTCTTCCATGGGAAAGACCCGCGTATCCACGGGAGCGCCGATGGTCGTCTCAAACCACGTGGTCACATAGTAAACGGCGTAGGTATCCTCCGGAACATGATCCCCCGCATGGGGAATCTCCGGATAAAGATGCCGGGCAAACTCCTCCATGTATTCCCCAGCCAGCTTGAGGTACACCTTGCCGTGATACTTCTCCCGATAGGCCCGCGCGTAGGGAAGCATGGCCAGTATGTCTCCCATGGCCGGCCCCACGATGTAAAACACGACAGTCTGCCCCTCGGGGTCAAAGACATGGGAGAAGACCAGCTCCCCTTCCTTCCTGACCTCCACGGACCATCGGACATAATATTTTTCCATAGAGACAAGCAAGGTATCCGAGATATCCTCGTCCAGGAACAGATCCTCCGTGTCGTAATCGTATACGGAAACATGCCAGTCCCCCTCGGGAACCTTCAGGCGAAGCCCCTGCCGGAAATCCAGCAGGAGGCCGGGGATCCCGGTTTCCCCGCACACCTCCCCCACAAAGGGCTCCCAATCATGAAAGAGGGACATGTGCGCCAGCCACGGTGCCATTGGCATGTCGTCCTGATTCCTGCAGGTGAAATAGCGAATCGTCCCCATCACGTATCCTCCCCTCGGTTGCTTCAGGAGTCCTCGTACTCCCTGACCCTGAGCACAAGCCCTCTTTCCTCGCAAATCCTCTTGCATCGCTCGATCTCTTCAGCGTCATTCACCCGATCCACAACGGTCATCACCACATGGGGCACGTATTTCTTGCTGTGCTCCGCAAAGGCCAGCATACCCTCGTAGGATGCCGCGCCGAATTTCGCCCGGGTGAGTTCCAGATACCTCTCCTTGCTGGACGCATTGAGACTGATGGAAACCGTGTCCAAGAGTCCTTCATAGTCCGCAGAGATCTCCCGCCCGTACTCCAATTCCCCGAGACCGTTGGTGTTGAGCCGTGTCTTTATGCCCGGGTGCCGCTCCCTCACGTAGCGGAGCAGTGTCACCAGATCCTTCTGCCGCTGGGTCGGCTCGCCGAAGCCGCAGAACACCACTTCCCCGATGTATTCCCAGGGAATCCTCTCCATTCCCTCCATGACTTCCTCCGGGGAAGGCTCCCGCTCCAGCCACAGGGAGGATTCCTCCGCCATCTTTTTCATGGTTCGCAGGCAGAAGGTGCAGGAGCAGTTGCATCGGTTCGTGAGGTTCACGTAGAGGTTTCGCTTTCCCTCCGGCCGGATCCGGAGGCTTTCCTCCATGGGCAGGTATCTGCCGCCCGCATGGGTCGCGTACAGGATCATCTCTCCATCTCCTTCTCCATGGCAGCCAGCGCCTTTTCGTACTGGCACCAAAGCCCCGGCTCCGCCGTGGCCCTCAATTTCTCAAAATCCGCCCCAAGGCTGCAAAAATTTCGGACGGCGCTCCCGTAGTCTTCCGTCGGCAATTCGCTCCCGTACTCTTTTAGCAGGGCAAACCACTCCAGCGCATGCCACAGAAGTTCCTCTGCCGGGAAGGAGTCCTCCAACCTTTCGCAAAAGGGATCCCCCAGGATCCCCACATCTCCCTCGCCGGTCCGAGCCAGTTGCCGAAGGGCCTGGATCCACATCACATAGGGAAGGGGCCTCTCATCAAAGAAAGCATGACGCAACCATCGGCATCCTTCCATCAAGGATCGCCGGAAAAGCGCCCCGTTCATCCCCCCGGAAGGGTATTTGCCGGTGCGGAGCATCGTGCGCCAAAAGGGCTTTGGCGATGCCGTCGCCATCACGGGATCCACCCGAAAATCTACCCATGGCTCCCACGGGGCGAATTCTCCCCTTCCGTCTGCAAAGAGAATCCCATAGGAAAGATCCTGGGATTCCATGCAGGCAACCATCTTCATGATCTTATCCTCCGGCATGGAATATCCGGGGAGAATCCACTGGACATAGTCGCCTCGGGCCTCTTGGGAAAGCCTCGCAAAGACATCCTTCCCCGGAAGGTCATCCAGTAGCCCGACTTGCTCCTGGAAATGCTCCGGCCATTCCACCTCCTCTGCCGAAGCGGCAATCCCGCAGAGAAAGATCTCCTTGTAAGGATAGTTCTGGGATAGCGCAAGCTCCACCCCCCGACAGGATTCCTCATCCTCCCCAAGGTAGGGAATGACCACTGTAACCCATTTCTCGCGCTTCAGGATCTTTTCCTCCAGATATGCCTCCGCAAGGAGGACACTTGCCCCCATCAGATTCCGCAAGGGATCGGGATGCACTCGATCACTGTAGCGCAGGGGAATCTCCCGGCAATAGGGCCGCAGGTCGAAGGTCTCGGGGTCCTGGATGGCAGAACCCGGCGTCACGACCTCTCCCCTGCCGAGCTTCTCGTAACATCCTTTCAAATAGGACGTTGTGGGCGTATAAAGGGAATACTTCGCCACATTGTTCGGCCAACTGGTAGCGATCTTCGCCGCATACTGTTCATCGCTCCGCCAATGGTAATGCGCCACATGAACCGCAGGCACGTCTTCCCAAGGCACCTTCTCCCCGTTCTTACCCCAACAGGCATAGTGGCAACCCTGGTTCATGTAGAACCCCTGCCTTGCGGCGATCCTGCCCCCCACGGCCATTTTCTGTCCCGGGGCAAAATCCCGGCTCCGTCTGGAAGGACGAGAAAGGAGAAACCTGGTTTCGTCTTTCGGGGAAAGGGGCTCGTAAAGGCGCCAGTTCAGCTTGTAAAGTTTTTCCGGTTGCAAGCGCTCCAACACCGAGCGGCAGGATTCCCCCGTATCCGTGTTGACGAGAAACTCATCCGCATCCAAGGGCAAAACGACATCCGGCCGAAATTCCCGCAGCGCCTGCTGCAAGAGATCGTTCATGACCTCCGCATGGGCAAGCTCGATCCGCCGCACAAGACGGACGGAGATGGGCAGCCCTTCCTCTCGAAGTTTCTCCAGGATCTCACCCGTCCTGTCTCCGCTGCAATGGTCAGCAATGAGCATCCCATCGGCGAAGGTCAGGCTATGGCGCACAAAGCTCTCAATGACGTCTGCCTCATTCTTGACCATGGAAATGACGATGACCTTTTTCCCGAAACCTTCTTCCGAGGAAACTGCCTCTCCGCGAAGAAGGAGCTCCCGTATCTCATCCATGCACTTCTTATAACTCTCCCAGGAAGGACACGCCAAAAACTCCGGGTCTGTCCAAGGCTTCGTCCGAAGGTATTCATCCCTTAGAATCCCCAGCAAGCATTCATAATCTTCCCATTTTTCCAAGAATCGACCATCATGATAATAGGCGGAACCGAGGCGGAACCACTCCACGCGGCTCTGGAGGATGACATCCTTTTGCCTGCCTTCCTGTTCCCCATGGCAACGGTAGTAGCTCAAGGAGTCGCGAAAGACCGCGCAATCTCCTTTTTCCATGAGCTCCAACCACATGGCAACATCGGAAATGCGCCGATAGCCCTTCGCCTCGGCATGCCAATAATGATGGCGAAGATCCCGTCGGCGGAACAATGCTGCAGACGGCTCCCCCACGTAGTTCCTCATGTCCCGCAGCATGCGTCGTCCCAGTTCCCCGCCGGGGAACACCCGGTACTCTCCCGGGATCTCAAGCTCCGTAGACAACTGGCGGAGGAGGTTCCCCTCCTCGTCGACCGCGCCTCGGCGGGAAGTCACCAAGACCACGCCGGGATCGCGCCGGAAACAGTCCACCATGCGGCGAAGTTTTTCCGGGTGCAGGATATCATCATCCATGAGCCATTGCAAATACTCGCCTTTGGCCAACTTCTCAAAAGAAGCAAAATTCTCCTCCTTCGACGTCGCCTCGCGATTCCTCACATAGCGCACCCGGGGATCCTTCACATATTCCCGCATGATCTCCGCAGTCGCCTCATTCCGACTGTTGTCACAGACGATGATCTCGACCTGCGGATAGGTCTGCGCCAGGGCGCTTTCCAAGGTTTTCTTGAACAATCCGGGCCGCTCATAGGTTGGAATCATGATACTGACCAAATCCGGCACAAAAGCCTCGTCACGATGCGAAGCCATCCGCCTCACCCCCGATCTTCTTCAAACCTTTCTTTTCTCACCTCAACTGGGTGAGGTATTCCTCAAAGGGCAGTCCGTAATTCCAGGGAAGGTTCATCTTCACGGCACAGCGAATCATCTTGCTGATGAAGACCGCCGCCTTCTGGACGGCCTGGCTCAAAGTCTCCCCGTGAAGCAAGCTGCCCGCCACAATGGCGGCAAAGGCATCCCCTGTTCCCGACCGCTCGCCGTCAATCTTCGGCATCCGGAATACCTCCGTCCCCCGTTCCCTCTCGTAGATAAAGTTCTTGACGGTGTCCGCCTCCAACAGGCCCGTGATGACCACTTGCCGGGGGCCACGGCGGGATAGCTCCTCCGCCATCCACTGGAGATCCCGATCCGAGACAATGCCACCCTGAGGATAGGAAATATCCAGGAGCTCACAGGCCTCTGTCAGGTTCGGTGTCACGAGATCCGCATGGATGAGGAGCCTCCGCATCTCTTCGCACATGCGGGGCGAATAGGAAGCATACAGTCTGCCGTTGTCTCCCATGACGGGATCCACCATGACTCTGGTGCCCTTTCCCTTGAACATGGCGATGAAATCCTCCACGATACCGATCTGCTCCACAGAACCGAGGAATCCCGTGCAAATACCGTCAAATTCCAGCCCGTTCTCCTTCCAGTTCTCCATATAGGGGCGCATGCGCTCCGTGTAGTCGTCGATGTAATGGGACGTAAATCCCGTATGCACGGACAATATGGCTGTGGGAAAAGGGCATGCCTGTATCTTCATCGCCGAGAGCAACGGCAGCTCCACAGTGATGGAACAACGCCCGAATCCCGTCATATCATTTACCAACGCAACGCGCATCTGTCTTTCCATTTCAAGATCCCACCCAAAAAAGATTCGCACTGCCCCTATCATACCACAAAGATGCGGGTTACACCATACGAACATGGGAGGCGGATATTCTTTTCCTTGCAGAGAAGGCTTCCTTGCGGTAAGATAGAAAAAGGATTTTATCAAATCGAGAGAAAGCGGTGGAAACATGAGCAAATATCTTTACAAGACCAAGGGAACTTGCGCTCGCTCCATTGAGGTGGAACTCGACGGCAAGATCATCAAAAGCGTCTCCTTCGAAGGCGGTTGCAACGGGAACCTCAAGGGCATCTCCAAGTTAGTGGAGGGCATGGACATGGATCACGTCATCGAGCGCTTCGCGGGAAACACCTGCAACAACAAGCCTACTTCCTGCCCCGATCAGCTGGCCATCGCCCTGAAGGAAGCCTACGCAGCCCGGCAGTGAGGTTAAAGAAGGAGAGTTTCCATGTATTACGACAGTCATGTACATACGGCGTTTTCCGCAGACTCGGAGATGCAGGCAAAGGATGCGTTGGTGCAGGCGGAGGAACTCGGCATCGGCCTTGTGTTCACGGAGCACTTGGATATCGGATTCCCGGGGAATGTGACCTACGGCTTTGATC
>CAMIWP010000074.1 GCA_946402475.1 uncultured Selenomonadaceae bacterium | reverse complement strand
AGGTGGCACCGCGGATTGTATCTTTGTACATATTCGTCCTTGAGGAATGCTATTCTTTCATTCTGTCAAGGGCGTTTTCTTTTTTTGAGACCTCCTTTGGCAGCGGATCAAAGGAGGTTTTTTCATGGAAGCCGGAGAGAAGAAGAATTTGCGGGAGAGAAAGGAGCCGGGCATGATGATCGAGGAAGCTATTGTGAAGATTGTGGGCAAGGAGGATCTCACCTATGAGGAAGCCTACGCGGTGATGAATGAGATCATGGGAGGGAAGACCAGCCCCACCCAGAATGCGGCCTTCCTGGCGGCCCTTTCCACCAAGAGCGCGAAGGCGGAGACGGAGGGGGAGATCGCGGGCTGCGCGGCGGCCATGCGGGAACATGCCCTGCGGGTGGACACGGGGATGGAGCTTTTTGACATCGTGGGCACCGGCGGCGACCATGCGGGGAGCTTCAATATCTCCACCACGGCGGCGCTGGTGGTTGCCGCAGGCGGGGTCAAGGTCGCCAAGCACGGCAACCGGGCGGCGTCTTCGAAATGCGGAACGGCGGACTGCCTGGAGGCGCTGGGGGTGAACATCCGGCAGAGTCCGGCCCGCTGCCGGGAGCTTCTCGCCGAGGTGGGCATGTGTTTCTTCTTCGCCCAGGAATACCACGCCTCCATGAAGTATGTGGGGGCGATCCGGAAGGAGCTGGGGGTGCGGACGGTGTTCAACATCCTCGGTCCCCTGACGAATCCCGGAAGCCCGTCGCGGCAGCTTCTTGGGGTTTACGACGAGTATTTGGTGGCCCCTCTTGCCCAGGTCCTCATCAATCTTGGGGTCAGGCGGGGGATGGTGGTGTACGGCAGGGACAAGCTGGACGAGATCTCTCTCTCGGAAAAGACCACCGTGTGCGAGATCCGGGAGGGCTGGATGAAGTCCTATGCCATCGCCCCGGAGGAATTCGGGTTTGAACGCTGCCGGAAGGAAGACCTTAGGGGAGGCACGCCGGAGGAAAACGCAGGGATTGTCCGGAGCATCCTGCAAGGAGAGCGGGGCCACAGGAGAAACGCCGTCCTGATGAATGCGGGGGCGGCCCTCTACCTGAACGACAAGGCTCCCGACATGGCGGAGGGCGTGAAGCTGGCGGCGGAAATCATCGACTCTGGCAAGGCCATGGAGACCCTCCGTCGGCTCGTCGAGGTCAGCCATCGGCCGGAGGCGGATGCCAAATGAACATTCTTCAGCGTTTGGCGGAAAGCGCCAGAGAAAGGGTGGCAAGGGCAAAGGAGAGGATTTCCCCGGGAGAGATCCGCGAAAGGGCCTTAGGTTTGCCCCATGGGGGATTTTCCTTCGAGGAGGCGCTGAAAAAAAGGGGGCTTTCCTTCATCTGCGAGTGCAAGAAAGCATCCCCTTCCAAGGGGCTCATCGCGCCGGAGTTCCCCTACCTTTCCATTGCGAAGGAATATGAAGCCGCAGGGGCGGACGCGGTCTCCGTGCTCACCGAGCCGTCGGAATTTCTGGGACGGGACGAGTATCTTGCGGAGATCGCAAAGGCCGTTTCCATTCCCTGTCTCCGAAAGGATTTCACGGTGGACGAGTACATGATCTGCGAGGCCAAGCTGCTGGGAGCGAAGGCGGTTCTCCTGATCTGCGCCATTCTGTCCCCGGAGGAGATCAAGGAGCACATCGCCCTCTGCGACAGACTGGGACTTTCCGCGCTGGTGGAGACTCACGACGAGGAGGAGGTCAAAACGGCCTTGGCTGCGGGGGGACGCGTCATCGGAGTGAATCATCGGAATCTGAAGGATTTTTCCGTGGACACGGGGAGAAGCGCGAGATTGCGTGAACTGGTGCCGCCGGAGGCGATCTTCGTGGCGGAAAGCGGCATCCGAACCGCCGCCGATGCCGAGGAAATGCGGCGCATGGGGGCGGATGCGGTCCTCGTGGGGGAAGCCCTGATGCGGGCAGAGGATAAAAGGGAAAAACTGGCGGAATTGCGAGGAGAAAGATGACGAGGGTAAAATTCTGCGGACTGACCCGCCCTCGCGAGATCGAGGCGGTGAACCGCCTGCGGCCGGACTATGTCGGTTTTGTCTTTGTGCCTTGGAGTAAGCGCTTTCTGGAGATTTCCGAGGCGAGGGAATTGAGGAAAGGGCTGCATCCTTCCGTCAAGGCCGTGGGGGTCTTTGTCGACGCATCCCCCAAAGTCGTTGCGGAAGCGGCGGGGGAGGGGATCATCGATTTGGTGCAGCTCCATGGGGAGGAAGACGGGAACTACATCGACGAGCTGAGGAAGCTCACGTCGAAGCCCGTGATCCAAGCCTTTCGCATCGAGGCGGAGGCGGATGTGGAGAGAGCGCGGGCATCCCGGGGGGATCTCATCCTGCTGGACGCGGGAGCCGGGGCAGGGAAGACCTTCGACTGGAGCCTGATCGGTTCCGTGGGACGACCCTATTTCCTGGCGGGAGGATTGGATGCGGAAAATGCCGGGGAAGCGGTGGGGCGGCTCCATCCCTATGGGCTGGATGTCAGCTCCGGCATCGAGACCGGGGGAGAGAAGGACGAGGAGAAGATGGCGGCCTTTATGGCTGCGGTGGAAACATGGGAGCAGGGAAAGGAGCGGGGACGATGACGAACCCCAGGGGAAGATTCGGCGACTACGGCGGGCAGTACATTCCGGAGACCTTGATGAACGCCGTGATCGAGTTGGAAAAGGCTTATTTCCGTTGCAAGGAGGACGCTTCCTTTCAGCGGGAGCTTGCGGAGCTCTTGGACGAGTATGCGGGGAGGCCGTCGCGTCTGTATCTCGCCCGAAAGATGACGGAGGATCTGGGAGGGGCGAGGATCTATCTCAAACGGGAGGATTTGAATCACACCGGCGCCCATAAGATCAACAATGTGCTGGGGCAGGCCCTGCTGGCGAAGAAGATGGGGAAGAAGCGCCTCATCGCCGAGACGGGGGCCGGACAGCACGGTGTCGCCACCGCTACCGCCGCCGCTCTTTTTGGCATGGAATGCGTGATCTTCATGGGGGAGGAGGATACGAAGCGGCAGGCGTTGAACGTCTACCGCATGAAACTCTTGGGGGCCGATGTCATTCCCGTGAGTTCCGGCACGGGCACGTTGAAGGACGCTGTTTCCGAGACTTTTCGGGAGTGGACGAGCCGCATCGACGACACCCATTACTGTCTCGGTTCCGTCATGGGCCCCCATCCCTTCCCCACCATCGTGCGGGACTTTCAGGCGGTGATCTCCAAGGAAATCAAGGAACAGATGCTGGAAAAGGAGGGGAGGCTCCCGGATGCGGTCATTGCTTGCGTGGGAGGCGGCTCCAACGCCATCGGCAGCTTTTATCATTTTCTGGAGGACGCAGCGGTGAGACTGATCGGCTGCGAGGCGGCGGGACGCGGCGTTCAGACCTTTGAGACGGCGGCCACCATCCGCACGGGGAAGGTGGGGATCTTCCACGGCATGAAGTCCTATTTCTGCCAAGACGAGTACGGGCAGATCGCTCCCGTCTATTCCATCTCGGCGGGACTGGATTATCCCGGGATCGGGCCGGAACACGCCCACCTCCATGACATTCATCGGGCGGAGTACGTGCCCGTCACCGATGAGGAGGCGGTAGAGGCGTTTGAGTATCTGGCGAGGACCGAGGGCATCATCCCCGCCATCGAGTCCGCCCATGCCGTGGCTCACGCCATAAAGCTGGCGCCGGAGCTGGGGAGGGACAGGATCATCGTGGTCACTTTATCGGGGCGGGGCGACAAGGACTGCGCCGCCATTGCGCGTTATCGGGGGGCGGATATTCATGAATAGGATTCACGAGGCATTTGAAAAGGGCAAGGCATTCATCCCCTTCCTCACCTGCGGCGACCCGGATCTGGCCACCACGGCGGCTGCTGTCCGGGCGGCGGTGGCGAATGGGGCCGATCTTGTGGAGCTGGGGATCCCCTTCTCGGATCCCACGGCGGAGGGACCCGTGATCCAGGCGGCCAATGTCCGGGCGCTGGCGGGCGGCATCACCACGGACGGGATCTTCGCCATGGTGAGGGAGCTTCGCAGGGACATCCGGGTGCCCCTGGTGTTCATGACCTATGCCAATGTGGTCTATTCCTACGGAAGCGAGAGGTTTCTCGCCGCCTGCCGGGACATTGGGGTGGACGGGCTCATCCTGCCGGACATCCCCTTGGAGGAGCGGCAGGAGTTCCTGCCCCTGTGCCGGAGATACGAGGTGAAGCTCATCTCTATGATCGCCCCCACGTCGGAGCAGCGCATCGCCGACATTGCCAAGGATGCGGAGGGCTTTCTCTACATCGTTTCCAGTCTCGGAGTGACGGGGGTGCGGCAGGAGATCAGGACGGATCTTGCCGCCATCCTCCGGGTGGTGCGCCGTCACACGTCCCTGCCCTGCGCCATCGGCTTTGGCATATCCACGCCGGAGCAGGCGGGGAAGATGTCGGAACTCGCCGACGGGGTCATTGTGGGATCGGCCATCGTGAAGCTGCTGGAACAATACGGCGACGCTGCCCCGGAGCACATCGGGAAGTACATAGGAACCATGAAGGCGGCCATGGGAGAGAAGGGAAGGAGCATGGGGGTGCTTGGCCCCCGCGGCACCCACAGCGAAGCGGCGGCGGACTATCTGAGAAAGGCGACGGGAGAGCCATGGCAGCTTGTGGAGTACGAGGAGATCCACGAGGTCCTGCGGGCCGTGAGGAAGGGACAGATGGACTCCTGTCTGGTTCCCGTGGAGAACTCCCTGGAAGGATCCGTCAACATCACGCTGGATATTCTGGCCAGAAGCGATGATCTTGCCGTTGTCCGGGAGCTTATATGGCCTGTCCATAACTGCCTCATGGCGAAGTGCGGCGCGGAGCATGTGCGGCGCGTCTACTCTCACCCCCAGCCCATCTCCCAGTGCTGGGGCTATCTGGAACAGCACTATCCCAAGGCGGAGATCATCAAGGTGGCCAGCACGGCAAAGGCCGCCCAGATGGCGGCGGCCGATCCGGAGGAACGGGGAGCGGCGGCCATTTGCACCAAGCTGGGCGGCGAGATCTGGGGACTCTCCCTTCTGGCGGAGAACATCGAGGACAACCAGGGGAACTGCACCCGCTTCTTCGAGGTGCGACGCAGGGAAACCCTTCCCGCCGTCCGCGACGCCGACAAGGTCCTCGTCATCTGCCAAATCGAAGGCTCCAAGGCCGGAAGCCTCTTGGATGTGCTGGCAGAATTTGCCCGGCGTCACGTCAACATGACCCGCATCGAGTCACGCCCCGCCCGCACGGAGCTGGGGGATTACATCTTCTTCTTCGAGCTGGAAAGGGATCGGGAGCCGGAGGTCATGGCAGCCGCCATCGAGGGGGTGCGGCAAAAGAGCATCTGGCTCAAGGTCCTGGGAGAATTTCCGGTGCTGAATGTCAAGAATTGATCCTGTCGGCAGGGATTATCTCGTTGAGATAGAATCCTAAGAAGCAAGGCCGCATGGGAGATCGGGGCTTGAAACGGAAGCGCAGGGCATAGCAGGGGAGTCCCGGGATGCGTTGGATGATCTGGGGGAGGGATGAAGGTGTTGGATGCGTTGGGAGCCAATATCGGCACTTTGTGGGAAAATTCGGGAGCCGTGTTCCTTCTGGCGGGGATTCTCGCCGTTTTTGCATGGGGGGTCTGCATTCGCCGGATCCGGCTGACCTCCCACATGATGGTCACGATCGCCTTGATGATTGCCTTTACGGTGCTGCTCTCGCAGGTGCGGATTTATCATTTTCCCCAAGGCGGCAGCGTGACCTTGGGAAAGATGATACCCCTTTTGCTCCTGTCCCGTTGCTACGGAGCCGGGGTCGGAATGCTGGGGGGATTCCTCTACGGCCTTCTTTTGATCCTGCAGGATCCTTTTATCCTGCATCCGGTGCAGGTGCTGTTTGACTACCCCTTGCCCTATATGATGGTGGGATTGGCGGGACTGTTCCCAGCAAGGAATATTTTTGTCCCCACCGTGATTTTTTTCGTCGGAAAGTTTCTGTGTCATTTCATCTCGGGCGTTGCATTTTTTTCTTCCTATGCGCCGGAGGGTATGTCACCCGTTCTCTATTCCCTGACGGTGAATCTTTCTCTTCAGGTGCCGGAATGCATCATCTGCTGTGTCATCCTGAGATTCTTGCCCGTGAAAAGACTGCTGGCTGCCATGCGGGGGAGGAACGGATGAAAGAGGG
>CAMIWP010000073.1 GCA_946402475.1 uncultured Selenomonadaceae bacterium | reverse complement strand
ACAGCTTTGATATCGTTGTAGTGACGGGGGCAGAGGAGAAAGCCATCGAGGAAGCGATCCTGTCGATTTCCGAGGTGGAGTCTGCCAAGGTGGAGGTCATCGACCTTGAGAAAAAGGCAGCTCCGGTTGCAACTCCCGCTCCGGCGGCAACAGCTCCCGCAGCTCCGGCTGCACCTGTTCCGGCTCCGGCTGCAGCGGCTCCTCCTCCCGCGCCGAAGTCGGCAGCGGCTAAGCCTGCGCCGAAAGCCGCGGCGGCTCCTGCGAAGAAGAACCATGCCGGGCAGTCTGTGCGCGTGGATATCGAGAAACTGGATACCCTCATGAACCTCATGGGAGAGCTTGTCATCAACAAGGTGCGTTTGGAACAGATCGGACAGACCCATAGAATCAGTGAGCTCACGGAAACTCTGGAGCAGATGGATCGCGTGACTACGGATCTCCAGAACATTGTCATGAAGGTTCGCATGGTGCCGGTGAGCCAGGTGTTCAACCGCTTCCCCCGCATGGTTCGCGACGTGGCGAAGGAACTCAACAAGGAGATCAACCTCACCATCGAGGGCGAGGAAACAGAGCTCGACCGCACGGTTATCGACGAGATCGGCGATCCCATCATGCACTTGCTCAGGAACTCCCTGGATCACGGCGTCGAGCATCCGGATGACCGCGAGGCCAAGGGCAAGCCGCGGACGGGTGAGGTCGGCCTGATCGCCCGCCATGAGGGCAATAACGTGGTCATCATGGTCACGGATGATGGTGCGGGCATCAATGCGGACAAGATGCGCCGGAAGGCTGTTGAGAAGGGCATGATGACCCAGGAAGAGGTGGACAAGCTCGACGATGCGGATGCGGTGCGGATCATTTTCCTGCCGGGCTTCTCCACGGCTGAGCAGATCAGCGACATCTCCGGGCGCGGCGTCGGCATGGACGTGGTGCGGAACAAGATTGAGGCACTTTCCGGTCATGTGGACGTGGAGACCCATATCGATGAGGGATCTGTCTTCAAGATCAAACTGCCCTTGACCTTGGCCATCATTCAGGCCATGTTGGTCAAAGTTCAGGACGAGATGTATGCGATTCCTCTCGGTTCCATTGACAGTACCATCAACATCCAGCCGGATGACATCAAGACGGTGCAGAACAAAGAGGTCATTGTCCTGCGGGGTGAGATCATTCCGATCATCCGCATGGAGCAAACTTTGCAGATACCTCATGTGAAGGATTATGATGAGATCTTCGTCGTGGTGGTTCACGCAGGCGAGGCAAAGGCCGGTATTGTCGTCGATAACCTCATTGGGCAGCAGGAAATCGTTATCAAGACCCTCGGCAACCTCTTCACTGGGCTGAAGATGTTCTCGGGAGCAACGGTTCTCGGCGACGGGCGCGTTGCATTGATCATCGATGTGGCTACTATGATGCAGTAAGGGGAGGTATATCAAGATGGCAAAGGAACTGGCTACGACAAAGGATGAAATGGGAAATGCCGTAGACGAGGGTACTCAGGTGGTAGCGTTTAAACTTCGGGATGAAGAATACGGCATAAGCATACTCAATGTGCAGGAAATCCGAAACCTCACGGATATCACGCGGGTTCCCTTTTCTGCGGATTTCATCAAGGGGGTCATCAATCTGCGTGGTAGCGTGTTGCCCGTTATTGACCTGAAGCAGCGTTTGGGATTGGAGCAGACTCCGTACACGGAGAAAACGCGTATCGTGACCGTGACGGTGGATGATCTCCACGTGGGCATGTTGGTGGATGCCGTAACGGAGGTCATCACTATCGACAGCAAGCCTGTGGATGCAAAGAAGGCTGTGAACGGCAAAGAAATCACCCGATTCCTGAGCGGCATCGGCAATATGGATGGGCGGCTCATCATCATGCTGAATCTGGAAGAGATCATCGGCATGCCGAAAGAGGGAAAGTGATATGGACACTGCCTGGAAATCCTTTGCAGCGTAAATCTGTTTTTTGAATGAGGTGTCGTAATATGTCCGAGGAATTCAATTTGTCCGCTAACCAGCTGGATGCCTTGAGGGAGATCGGCAACGTCGGGGCAGGGAATTCTGCAACGGCCCTTTCTCAGATCATCAATCGTCGCATTGATATGAACGTGCCTAAGGTGGCACTGGTGCCGTTGGATTCTGTTCCCGACCTCGTGGGTGGGCCGGACACCATCGTGGTGGGTGTATTCCTGCGCGTATACGGCAAGGCTCCGGGGAATATCCTTTTCCTTTTGCCCCAAAAGAGCGCTTTCTATCTGGTGGATACGCTCATGGGAAAGAGTCATGGCGATACGGAAAAACTCGATTTCATGGATGAGTCTGCCTTGATGGAGATTGGAAATATACTGGCGGGGGCGTATCTGAATGCATTCTTTACTTTCACGAACATCTCCATGTTGCCTTCGATTCCCGCACTGGCCATGGATATGGCAGGAGCAATTCTGAACGTTGTGCTGGTTCAGTTGGGGCAGATGGGCGACACCGCGATGGTGATAGAGACAGAGTTCTTGTCAGAGGATGACGGGATCAACGGTCATTTCTTTCTTGTCCCGGATCCAGGCTCGTTGGAAACCATTATTACGGCGGTAGGAGTTGAGTGATATGCCAGAGCTGATCAGGGTTGGTATGGCCGATTACAAGGTCGGCAAGGACCCGGCGACGTTAATAAGCTACGGATTGGGCTCCTGCATAGGCGTCTCCCTCTACGATCCGCAATTGAAGGTGGGGGGGCTTCTGCACATCATGCTGCCGGACAGCACGCAGGCCAGGGCCAGTGACAATCCCGCCAAATTCGCCGATACGGGATTTCCCCTCATGTTGGCGGATGTCCTGAAGTTGGGTGCTTCTAAGAGCCGCTTGGTGGCGAAGATTGCCGGAGGCGCACAAATGTTCGCTTTTGCCAATGCAACGGATGTCATGCGAGTGGGTGCGAGAAATGCCGAAGCAGTGAAGAAGATATTGAGGACCAATGGTATCCGCTTGCTTGCGGAGGACACGGGCGGCACCTACGGTCGTACGGTTTCTATTGATCTTACAAACGGTGTTTATAAGGTAAAGACGATTGATAAGGGCGAGAAGGAAATTTAGTAGGTGAAGAGCGTTGTTTAAGTTGAAGGCATCGCTGATATTTGCTGTGATTGCAGCGCTTGTCGTTGCGCTTGCAGGCTTCATGAAAGATGTGCGCCTTGTGACGATTGCCTTGCGCAGTGTTGCGGGATTTTTTGCGGCAGGCGTGGTTGCGTATCTCGTCCTTTTTTTGCTGGAGGCAAAGAAGATCGTGGATTTTAATGTGGATGAGGTGCCCTGGCCGGAGAAGGAAGGCGCCGAATCCGAGACGACAGAGGAAGCTCTCGGTGTGGAAGAGACTGCGGAAGAAGATGGCGGACAAGAAGGTTCGGCTCAGGAAGATCATGCCGAAGAGGTATCGGAGGATTTCCAGCCTCTTGACGCCCAGTCCCTGAAGCACATGGAGACGCCTCCGGTATCGTGAGGCGGGGGGGCTTGACATGATAGCGACGGAACAGAAAGACACGGCATATGTCGATTCCCTGTGGCAGAAATATCGCAGACAGAAGACCATTGAAACAAGGAACCAGTTGGCGGAGTATTACCTTCCTCTCGTGAAGATGGTTGCCGGTCGGTTGGCCATAAGCCTGCCTAATCATGTGGACAAGGAAGATCTTTTGAGTAGCGGCTTCTTTGGGTTGTTGGATGCCATTGATCGGTACGATTTTCAACGTAAGAATAAATTCGAGACTTATGCGGGAGTCAGGGTTCGAGGAGCCATGTTGGATTATCTTCGTTCCAAGGATTGGATTCCTGTTACCATGCGCCAGAAGATTCGGCGCTATGAGCAGGCGGTCTATGACTTGGAAAACGAGTTGGGACGTTCGGCGAAGGATGAAGAACTGGCAGAGCGATTGGGGATTTCACTCGGAGAGCTTTCGGAACTTGTGGCTCAGCTCAATTCTTCTACGGTGATTCCGCTGGAGGAATATCTTCGAGCGGATGCACCTGAGTCTCCGGAAACAAGCCCTGCCGAGAGCGTTGAGTTTAAGGAACTGCAGGAAACACTGACTCAAGCGATCGAGCGTCTTCCGGAAAAGGAGAAATTGGTGATCTCCCTCTATTACTACGAGGATTTGACTTTGAAGGAGATCAGTCTAATCATGCATTTGACAGAGGCGCGCATCTCGCAGATGCACACCAAGGCGGTTTTCCGCTTGCGGGGGTATTTGGCCAGAATGAAGGCCAATCTACTATGATTTAGCCGGAGGGGATTTGCCATGGAGGAGGAAAAGCGCATAAGGACAGTGGGCGGAACGGACGCCGGCTATTTGTTTGAATTCACTTCGGAAGGCGTATTTCTGACCGTATATCCGTCGACGGAGAGCGATCTGCAGTTTGAGCTTTCGGATATGCGGCAGATCCTGCAGGATTTTAATGTGTTGGACTACGACATCACATTGCTTTCCCGTGTGGTTCGGGAGGCATCGGGAAAACCCGTAAAGCTGTCGGGGAGTTTTACGGAACCGCCGCCGTCCTATGGGGAAGATGATGAGGATGATGCGCCTCCCAAGGACTTGGACAATTCCTTTGCCAATATCATTGTGGATGTCAGCAAGGATCGCATGGAGGCCACCGTTCGTTTCGATCTGACCGTGGGAACGAGGCTTCCTACGGCGGAAATGGTGATGGGGGCACTTCAGGAAAAGAACATAGCCTTTGGTGTGGATCTTGCCGCTGTGGAAGAAGGGGTCAAGAGCAGTTTTCCTTTTGTGGCGGCTCGGGGGATACCTCCGGTTCACGGCGAGAATGCGCGCATTGAGCGAAGATTTGATCTGGGGGTGAAGGGTAGGCCCGTAATTACCCAGTACGACAAGGTGGACTACAAGAACCTGAACCTCTTTGTCCTGGCAAGGCGAAACGATGTCCTGGCAGTGCGCGTGCCCCAGACGCAGGGGACTCCGGGAAAGAACGTCTACGGGGACGAGGTTCCGGCTCGTAACGGGCGTCCAATCCCCATGCCCGTGGGAAAGAATACGAAGGTCATCGGGGAAAATGAACTTGTCGCTACCATTGACGGACAGATCGTCGATAAGAAGACCACCATCGCCGTGGACCCCCATCTTGTGATGAAGAGCGGTGTGAATGTGGGGACAGGCAGCATTGATTTCACCGGCAGCGTGGAGATCAAGGGAAATGTGGAACAGGGCTTCGTGGTGAAGGCCACCGGGGATGTAGAAATCTCCGGGATGGTCAACGGAGCCATCGTAGAAGGCCGCAATGTCTTTATCGGCGGCGGGATTAATGGGATGAACCGGGCGAAAATCAAGGCGGAGGAGGACATCCGGGTAGCCTTTGCCGAAAGCGCCGACATGGAGGCGAATCGGGATATTTACGTGGTGGACGTGGTTCTTCATTCCCATTTGAGGGCAGGCAAAAAAATTATTCTGGAAGGTAAGAAGGGGCAGATTACCGGCGGTCAGGCGGAAGCCGGCGAAGAGCTTCGGGCGGTTTGCCTGGGAAATTCGGCGAACGTCGTAACCCGCATTGCTGTTGGCGTGGATCCGAATCTGCAAAGTCAGTACAGGGAAGCCTGTGCCCGTTACAAGGATAATAAAAAGCGGATGCAGCAGGTCACACAGATGCTCAACACATTGAGCAAGATTGACATCAGTCGCCTGCCAGAGGAAAGGATCGAGCAGATCAATGCTCTGACGCGATCTCAGTTCCCTCTGGCGGGACAGATTCGTAGGGATGAGAAGCTCATCAAGAAGTTGGAGCAGGAATTGGCAGAGATGAAGAATGGCAAGATCCTGGTGTCGGACACCATTTATTCGGGTGTTCGGGTTTCCATCAATTCCGTTCAGAAGCACTTTTATTCCGAGGCGAAACATTGTTCCCTGGTGGTCAGGGATGATGTGGTGGTGATTGATCCTTATTGAGGGTATGGGAGGTGAAGGATCGTGGATGTCACTCCGATGAGCTTGCAGATGGTAGTGCCTCATGCCACGGAGGTCAGCCAGGTGCAGCATAATATGAACCAGGCGGGGGCGTTGCAACAGGATTTTGAGACCCTTCGCGAGAAGAATGATGCGGAACTCAAGCAAAAGCAGGTTCGTGAAAAGGATGGGCCGGAAGAAGGGCGTATCAAGGAGGATCCGGATCGTCGCAATCGAGGGGGACATTATGGTTCCAGCCGTCGGAGGAATGGTTCCGGGGATGGTGAAGAAGTGCCAGAGCAGAGGTTTGCCGTGGATCCCTCACGGGGGCGCAACCTTGATATTTCATTTTAGTTAGGGGTTATTCTTTCTTATGGTTGTAGAGGTCATGGG
>CAMIWP010000072.1 GCA_946402475.1 uncultured Selenomonadaceae bacterium | reverse complement strand
CAATACCACGTTCCCAACCTGTGGAACCTTGGTGTGAACGCCATCCTTGGAGGTGAAGCCAAAGCCGTCCGATCCGATCACCGCCGAACTGTGCACAATGCAGCGCTTCCCGATGCGGCAGTGCTCCCGCACCGTGGCGGAGGAGTATATAACGGTTCCCTCCCCGATCTCCGCATACTGGCCAATGTACACATGCGGGTAGATCACCGCGCCATCGCCAATGATGCTGTAATCGTCCACCACGGCAAAAGGCATGACGACCACGTCTCGCCCCACCTTTACGTCCTTCCCCACATGGGCCTTAGGACTGACGCCCTTTTCAAACTCCAATTTCGGGGTGAAAAAATCCAAGAGCTTTGCAAAGGAAGCCCTGGGATCCTCCACGTAAAGAGCCGGCAAGGGAAAATCCTTCACACCCTCCGGCAACATGACAGCAGCTGCCTTCGACGCCCTGGCCTCTTCTATGTGTGGCTCCACGGCGAAGGTGAGTTCCGATGGCCCTGCACCCTCAATGTTATCCAACCCGCAGATCTCAATGGATGCATCCCCGACAATCCGTCCACCCACAAAGTCCGCGATTTCCTTCAGCGTCTTTTTCATTTTGACGTATCATCCTTTATTGCTATGCCCCCCCACAAGCCGCGACACAGGCGCAAATTGATTGGCGAGGGTCCCTGTATGCCTAAATGCAACAATGCTGCATCCGGTTTACTGTAACTTTTTTATAACTTCATCGGTGACATCAATGCCGCCCAGAAGAACGGATTTTTGCAAGCCCTCATTATCTACGACCACATCCAGCTTTTTCTCCTTGGCGATTTCTGCCAAAGCCACATCCATCTTCTGCTGGATCTGTGTCATGTACTGCTGGTTCAAACCCATGGCCTTGCGCTGAGCCTCTTGCTGGAGCTTCTGCATTTCCTCCTGAGACATGTCGGGATTTTCCCGGAATTTCTTCTCCAGCTCTGCCTGCGTTTCTTCCAGTTTTTTCGTTCCCTCTTCCATGGTGGCCTTGATCTGCGGCGCCTCTTCTGCCAGACGGCTTTCATTGACATAGCCCACCTTTACCTGCCCGCATCCTCCAAGAGTCAATGCGGAGGCCATTACAGCCACCATCAAGGCCGCCGATTTCCTTTTCATCTTCCTGATCCCTGCCTTCTCTTCACTTCATGTATTCAAGTTCTTCCATAAGTTCTTGCGTGATGTCCTCTGCGCCGGAAGCGATAACCTTGGCAAACCGTTCCGGCGGGGTGCCGACCCGATTCTCCCAAGGAATAAGGTATTCCGTCCGGGTGGCGGGATTTGCCACCACCAGGGTAAAGTGGTGCAGAATAGCGAGCTTCGCTGTCTTTCCTGCCACGTCATTGTACATGTGGTTCTCCAGGGAAAGAACTTCCTGCTCTTTTTCCTCCAATGCACGCTGCCTCTCCGCCGCCTTCCGGAACCGCTGGGCCGCCTGCATCTGCGTTTCCATCGCTTGAACATCCCTGGCCTGGGCATCCGATTGTCGTTTCATGGCCTCGGCCTCCAACTGCTCCTTCGTGGCTACCGCCTGGGCCTTCAATTCCTCCATGCTCTCCGCCACGGACTGTCTCGCATATTTCTTGATCTCGTCCTCCCACTGCTCTCTGAGAATATGCTGTTTTTCCCCCCGCTCCTTCTGAAGCTGCTCCAATTGCGCGGCCAAGGAAAGAACAACCTCCTCGCTGAGCCCCAGGACATCCGCATTGTCCAATTTCAACCGGATATTCGTAATGTCATTGAGATACGCCTCGTCGATCCTTGCCTTTCTCGCCAAGAAATCTCCTTCCGTGCGGGATCTGTATTCCATGGCGTTTTTCTTCTGCTGCCTGGACAATTCCGTCGCCCTTCCGATGACGTTCTGGGCATTCTTCTGCCATACAGAGTCCTCAAAGGGCTTTTCCTCCACCCGGGGCGGATCCACCTGGGGCACGGGCAAGATGGCGGTCTCCAGTTCCGCCCGCAATGCCTCGCACTCCTGACGGAGTTGTTCCAACTTTCTGTAGTCTTTGTGGGACTTGAGGGCCGACGAAAGATCGATCACTCCCACCAAAGTCCTTTCTGGCGGCTGCGAAACATTCGCCGGCTCCATCCACGTGCGGAACAACCACCCTCCCAGAAAGACAACGCCCAAAGAAAGAACGGCACCGACACAGACGGCTGTTTTTTTCCCTTTGACGAAGGATTTGACTTTTTTTGCATCCACCGATTGTTCCGACGGTGCATGTTTCGCCATAGGGCGCCTCCTCTCGGAATGATCTGCGGAAAGAACAGCACTCCACGAAAATACCGAGCGCAATGACTGGCTCGGTATCATCAATCCGTTATGCTGTTACTTGGAAAGTTTCTTGATGACATCCTGGGTGATATCCTGCCCGCCATATACCACCGTGCTCTTGTCGAGGACAACCGTCAACCCCTTTGCATCCGCTACGCTCTTGACCGTCTCATCCACGGATTTCTGGATGGGCTCGATGAGTTCCTGCTGTTTCTGCTGAAGGCGCACCTGCGTCTGTTGATAATAATCCGCCTTCTCCTGATCGTTCATGCCGGCAGACTTCTCTTCGAATTCCTTCTGGGCATCCGTGACGGCCTGCTGCATCTGGGTGTTCGCGTTCTGAAGCTCGGGATGCTGTCCCATGATCTGGCGATAATCAACAACTCCCACATTGGACGAACCTGCCGCCGATGCGATCCCGGAGCCAGACTGAGTAAGAGCTATGGCCACGACACTGCCCACAAAGACCAGCGCAATGAGGATGCTGATAACCTTCACCTGTGTTTTCTGTAACTGTACCATACAATATACTTCCTTTCTCTTTCATGAGATCCTTTGCAAATATCACCAAATCGCTCTCATTATAGCAAAGTCTTACTCCTTGTTCAAGCAAAATCAGAAATTGCCTATGAGCCGCAACCAGTTCTCCCTGGGATCCACCACATATTCCACTCCCAGGAAGTCATGGAGCTTGTACCGCAGGGCCACCTCGCCCAACTGATCCGACCATCGGTACTCATACCGCAGCATCCAGTCATCCCCGAGGTTCTGCCTTGCGGACACCTGGAAGCGGTCCGCGTTGAAGTCGTACTGCAGGGACACTTCCCCCCGGGAGCTCAAGGCTCTGGCATATCCCAAGGCCCAGCGCACCCTCACATCCTTCGGGAAAAAATCCGTCTGCAGGAAAATTTCATCCACTTTGGAAAAACGCCTTCCCGCATGGAAACGAAGCCTGAGATCTTCTTTCGTGCCCTCCCTGCCGATATCTGCCATGCCCTCCAACCGGATGCGGTAATCCTGGGTATCGGAGCGGATCATGACGGCAAGATCCTCCGCCGGTTCCATGGAAACCCTGGCATGTATCCCCATCTGCCGAAAATCGGCATACCCTTCCAGAACCGCCGCAAACATCCCGCAAAATTCCACCACATGGCGGCGGACAAAGGAAACCGGAACCCCCACCAACATATTCACCCGGTCCTGCACTGTCTGGCGGCGATCCAACAGCATGAAGTTCGGAACCGTATCGGAACGCATGGAAAGGTCAACGGTGCGAACCACCGGCAAACGGGGATAAACTACAAGCCTTGCCTTTGCGATTTCCTCTGTCTCCAGCTCAAAGTCCGCCCGAAATTCCGGCAAATGCTCTTCCATGAACTCATTGACACGCCGCTTCAGGATGCCGTTGCTCCAATCCGTGGCGGCAAGGGGCAGGCCCACGAGCACGCTGTCAAAGACCGAATCCACCCCCACGAGATCCCTTCGCACCAGTTCTTCTACCTCCGGGGGCATCCCCTCCACCGCAATGTCCAGGGAAATCCCCCGAATCACATCGGACCAAGGAATGAGATCCACACAGACGGAAGTATCCTCTCCCGGCAGGATCCGAACAGAGGCCACCGTATAGCCCACCAACACCTTGTCAAAGACCTCGTGAAGGATGCTCTCCTTCTGCCTTCGGCTCTTCTCCACCTCCGGCACAAACTGTCCGAGCATGATCTGATCCGCGATGGCTTGGACACTCTTTTCCATCCTCGCCTGAACCGGAGGAGGCAAATGCTGCGCCGCACGCACCTGGACCGTTACCCGTTCCACCCGGGGGATCCCCGCCTCTCCTTTGGAAAGGGAAGCCGCCAGCAAACAGAAGGTCATGAGCAGCACAACGCAGGGGAAAACTCCCTTCCTCATGGTCAGAAAGTGCCGCCCACGCTGAAGTGAACCCTTCCACCGTTAGACCCGCGTCCATAATCCAGACGAAGGGGACCAAGGGGTGTATTCAAAGCCAAGCCAACGCCAAAGCTCCCGTGGAACTTGTCGGGCTTCAAACCGCCGTTCCAGGCGCTTCCCCAGTCCGTAAAGATCGCTCCCTGAACCTTGCTCACCAAGGGGAAGCGATACTCCAAGGTTCCCATGAACATGCGGTTCCCGCGAAATTGATCGTCCCGGTAGCCGCGCAGGGTATCCTGTCCGCCCACCTTGAACTGGTTGAACTCGGAAATGTCCCCGCTGCCGATGCCGTAGGCGATCCTGGTGGCAAAGACCTGGGCCCGCCCGACCTTTCGGAAGCGCAGATCCTCAATGCTGACCTTGCGGAAGCTGAAGTCCCCGCCAAATCCCGCGATCTCGCCGGTGAGCGTCACGCGCCCGCCTTCCGTGGGATCGTAGATGTTGTCCCGGGTGTCCGTGACATGCTGCAGTGTGATGCTGCGTGTGGTGCCAAAGTTTTCCTTTCTCCACTGTCTGCCCAGTTCCTTGCTCCGATCCCCCGCATTTCCGTCGGACAAGTGCCTGACATAGGAATCCTTGCGGTTCCGAAGGGTCAGGTAATTCCTCGAGTACTCACTGACGGGACGAGAAAGGGTGATCTCGCCGCCGGAATACTTCCTCATGTACTTTTCCTTCAAGTCTCCGGAGGTATCGTAATCATTGTAGCGATAGGTACGGTTGTAGATGCGCAGGGTTCCCGAAGTCTCCTTGCTGTCCAGCCAAGGCCGCCGATAGGAGAAGCTATACCCGTGGGCATCCGTGTCATCGCCGCTGATTTCCCAGATGACCGATACGGCATCCCCCGTACCGCGAAAATTCGTATCGCTGACACTCAGCATGCCAACGATGCCGTCCTGGCTACTGTAGCCTGCGCCTATGCCGAAAGTTCCCGTACGCTTCTCCTTGACATCGATCTCCATGATGACGGCATTGGGATCGACCCCCGGAAGGATCTTGACATTGACATCCTCAAAGAACCCCAGGTTCTGCACCCGCTGGATGCTGCGACGGGCCTTCTTCGCATTAAAGGGCTCTCCCGGCTTCATCCGCATTTCGCGAAGGATGACCTTTTCCTTCGTCTTCGTATTGCCCTTGACCTTATATCCCTCCAGGATTCCCTCGTTGATCTTCACCTCGATGATGCCGTCCTCCCGCTGCCTCATATCAACGATCTTGGCCTGGATATAGCCTTCCCCGCGATACTTATCCTCAACGGACTGCATGCTCCTGTGGAACACGATGCCGTTGAAGCGCTGATCCTTCGGGAGCGTGACGAGCTTTTCCAGTTCCTCGCTGGAAACGATGCGATTACCGGAAAATTCGACGCCGCGATAAATGGGATACTCCTGGAGATGATAGGTCAGCACAACACCCTCGGGAACCTTCTCGAAACTTGGATAAAGATCCACGAAATAACCCGTGTTCATGATGGCTTCCGCATCTTTATCCAGCTGGCCCGAGGAAAAAACATCCCCCGCCTTCATGGATGTGGCTGCCCGGGCCGTATTCCTCGTCTCATCCGAGCCACCGACAAAATTGACTTCTGCCAGTGTCTGCCCGTCAAATTTCTTGATGCTTTCCCGAATAGCCTGATCATCCGGACGCTTTTCCCGCCCGATTTCCTCTTTTGGCTGTGCATCAGGCGCAGACTGCCCTGCCATATCGGCCGCCACCGTTTCCGTCACAGTCGGCTGCGGCTCTCCCGCAGGCGCAGCGGCAACGACTCCCGAAACGAGGCTGAGGCCGGCAGTCATAGCCACCGCGCAGCGCAAGAAGCGATACCTTTTCTGGTTCAAAATGGAAACCTCCTAAACAACAAGCTTTTTCCATAGATCATGAACTGCATGAACCAAACTTATAACGCAATTGTTTAAGTTTCGCCACAGGCAAAATCTTCCTAAACCTCTTTATCATATCAGAATTTCTACTCCGCACGCAAGACCTTTCCGGCAGATTGCATGAGCTTCTGCATATTTTCCGTTGGCACGTTCGACGTGTTGCCGGATTCTTCCTTCGGAATCTCCGGAGCTTTCCCGGCCTCCCGGGGACGGATTTCCTCCCGGATCGGCAGCATCGCTTCCCCTGCGGGTTCTGAGGGAACTGTAATCTCCTCCGAAATCGGTGGAATCGGCTTCTTCCCCTCCTCGAATACCGGCTGATCCTCTGCCGCAGTCGCAGATTCCTGCCTTGTCTCCATGGGATTCGCGGGCGCATGCGAGGAAGCGCTTTCCGTCGGGGAACCTCCTTCCCCGATG
>CAMIWP010000071.1 GCA_946402475.1 uncultured Selenomonadaceae bacterium | reverse complement strand
TAGTGACCTCCATTTGTATGCGGTAATTCCTGCTGATGGTTGATTAGTATAATCCATTGTACAGGTAAATCCACGTTGCTTGCAAATGGTGGTCACTACATATTATCTAAGTGCCTTTTCACGCTCGGCTTTTTGGACACCGTGGAAATCATGGCACAGGTATCCCTTTGGCAGTGCATGGCATCTGGAGTGATAATCATTCCTTGATGTTCAGATAGGACAGCATCTTTTGGAACACAGGAGATGGACAGCATTCTGCTCACCGTCGGCTTGGAAGGGATTTGCCCGATGCTGAAGTAGGTGCGGAAGAAATCGGCCTTGTTTTGCGCGTATGCCATGACATCGCATAGTTGATCCATTCCGCAAAGCACGGCGCACATGACAATCCTGAGAATATCGCTGAGTTTGTGTTTTACATATCCTTGATGGCGCGGATCATCGATGACGGCGAAGTATCTCTGCATGATGGTATCCCCCTCTGTATCTTGAGGATACTATGCAAAGACTGGATTTGTCAAATAATTCTGTTGGCTTTATGAAACGAACGTGCATTGGAATGATTTTGCCTTGCGAAATCCTGAACCATTGCGTTATAATAATACATTATGGTTTTGTAAGAGTTTCAAAAATGGAACAACAGCGTTATAATAAGTCACGGGTTGATAGGCGTCAACTTGATCAAGGGTACCGCGATACAGGGATGGTTGCAATCGTACAATAGATGGGCTCAGGGTATTTGCGTGTTTGGAGGGTATTTTTTATGAAATTTTTTCCTCGCAGGGCTTCCTGCTTGGCTATGGTTTTTTGTGTGGCTTTTCAGTCGGCGGTGTGGGCGGCGTCCGAGGCATCCCTTTCCGGTGTGCGCTTTCACAGCGGCAGCCAGCATGACCGCATCGTATTCGACTGGAGCAGTATGCCGGGCTATCAGGTAAAGACCTCCGACGACAATAAATGCATCATGGTGACCTTTCGGGGAAAGCCTGCCAAGGGCTGGCAGAAGAACACCTTTTCCGACGATCTCGTGGAATCCGTCCGATATGAGGAAAGAAACGGGCGGCTGACGGTGAAGATCTTCCTGAAACGCCCGTTGAAGTTTAACGTGGAAAAGCTTCAGAACCCATCGCGGATCTTCATCGATGTGATGCGGGGCAAGCCCTCACCGACACCGGAGACAGGGACGCAGAAGAAGAGCGGAGGGGCATCCGTCCTCGAGGCTCCCAATGGTGAGCAGGACGCAAAAGCTCTTGAGGGAAGGCCGGGCCCCACGCCGGACTTCACGGAGATCCAACTGGCACCCGGTCTTAAGAAGACCATTTACTCCCGTTGGAATAGCGATGGTCCGGTGGAGGCGTTCTTCCTTGAGGCGGACAGTTCCCGTTATCGTTTGAAGCCTGCCCTGGACAGAGGTCAGGTGGTCGGCAGAGAGAGCGTGAGCCGGATCTCTGATGAGCAGGATGCCGTGGCGGCGGTGAATGCGTCGTACTTTTCTCCGAACGGCGATATCCTGGGGATGCTGCGGATCGATGGGACGGTAGCCGGAACCACTTATATGAAACGCACTGCCATGGGCATCATGGAGGACGGCTCGGTAATCTTTGGCTATCCGGATTACAGTGGCTTGGTGACTCTGGACCGGCAGTCCTGGCCCGTGAGTGGTGTCGATGCAGCACGGGAAGCGGACAGCCTCATTCTCTACAACCATTGGTACGGCCCCACCACGGGCACCAATGAACACGGACTGGAATTCGTTGTGAAGAATGGCCGGGTGGTGGACATCCAGACGGGGAATACTCGCATTCCGAAGGACGGCGTTGTGGTTTCTGTCCATGGGAAAGCGATGGATGTTTTCCGGGGCGTTCGGGTTGGAGACAAGGCCGAGATATTGGAGGACTTCGGCGGCGAGTGGAATCAGGCGCAGCAGATCCTTGGGGCGGGTCCCCGTCTGCTGGCGAACGGCAGGATCCACGTGACGGTGGCGATGGAGCAGTTCCCGTCGGATATTCGTTACGGCAGGGCTCCTCGAAGTGCCTTTGGCATCACGGAGAAGGGCAACTATGTCTTGGCCGTGGTGGACGGGCGGCAATCCAGCAGCCACGGTTGCACCTTGAACGAGTGGGCGGAGCTTTTGAAACAGTACGGATGTGTGGAAGCCATGAACTTTGACGGAGGAGGCTCCAGCGCATTGGTGGTCGGCGGCAAGTTGCAGAATTCCCCGTCGGACGGCAGTGAGCGCAAGGTGGCCAGTGCCTTGGTTCTTATGAAGAAATGATCGTGACATGGTAATGAGGTGAAACCCTTGTATAAGTTTTGGAAGAAAACTCTTGCGGCATCTCTTGCGGCGGCTTTTCTGGAAATGTCCGTCGCTTCGGCAATGCCGCCCATCATGCCCGTGGGGGAGGTTCGGCAAGGCATGTCGGGAACGGCCTACACGGTGGTGGACGAAAGCGGGGAGATCCGCTCTTTCCATGTAGATGTGATGGGCGTGGTGGGGAACGGAAAGGCAACAACGCCCCTGATTATGGCAAAGGCATCCGGCACTGTGATCGAGGAGGCGGGAGGAGTGCTGCAGGGGATGAGCGGCAGCCCCGTCTACTTGGACGGGAGGCTGGCGGGAGCCTTGTCGGCGGGCTTTCAGGGCCTTTCCCATCAAACCTTTCTCATTACTCCCATCGAGGAGATGATGGAACTTTGGTCCATGCCGGATACGAAAAACAAGACTCGGATCCAGGCGGTGGACATTAAAAAAGCGGCAGAGGAACGGGCGAAGCGCGAGAAGTCCGGTGGAGAAACGTTGGCGTCGAGAATTCTCGGACGTGTCAGAGCAGCGCTTGCTTCCGTCATGGAGAAAGCTCGGGAGAAGGATGTCCGTGAGCAGACAGAGACAGATATCCCTGCCACGGAGGATAAGAGCACCGTTTATCTCTTGGGCTTCGATGAGGCATCCCGTTCCTACCTGCAAGAGCACGTGTTCTCAAAGAAGCATCCGGCGTTGCTGTCCTTGAATGGGAGTCATTTCGCGGAACTCGGGGGGACGGATTACCAGGCGACATTGGAGCCGGGGAGCATGATGGGGGTGGCGTTGGTTTACGGTGACTTCTCCATTGGGGCGACGGGAACCGTGACCGCTGTGGACGGAAAGCGCATTCTGGGCTTTGGTCATTCCTACCTTCACAAGGGGAATGTCAACTATTTCCTGACGAAGGCATCCGTGGTGGGTACTGTTGCAAGTGGAAGCAATACAGGAGCAAAAATCTCGAATATCGGCAGCATCATCGGGCGCATCCACCAAGATCGGGAGGCCGGCGTGGCGGGAGAGATCGGGGCCTTTCCCGCCGTGGTTCCCATGCGGACCACGGTGACGGATCACGTGCTGGGACGCCGGCGGAGCTACAGCACACGCATTGCCTACGATGAGGATCTCCTCGCCCAGCTCAGCGCCAGTGTGGCCTACGCTTCCATGAGCAAGACCGTGGACAATCTTGGGGAGAGCACGGTGCAGGTTCATTTCGTCATTCGGACGGATGCGGCGGAAGAGGGAAAGGCCGAACGCACGAACATGTTCTACAACGTGTCGGATGTGGGGCAGGTGGCGGTTTTGGAGTTGGCCAAGGCCATGGACATCATCTGTTCGAATACGGACAGGGAGTCCGACATTCTGGATGTTCAGGTGGACATCGATGTGAAGGATGGTCGCAGGACAGCAACCCTTGTATCGGCAGTGCCGGACAAAGCGAAGGTGAAACCGGGGGAGACGGCGAATTTTACCGTGACCCTAAAGCCTTACCGTCAGGAGAAAATCACCGTGACGATTCCTTACAAAGTTCCCGATAAGCAGCAGCCCGGCCTTTTGGCGCTGGATGTTCGCGGCGGCGGGTGGAACTCTGTTGCTCAGATGATTCTTTCCCAAACGGGAAGCACCGGTGCCACAGCCGGGACAGGAGAGCCTTCTGCGGACGAGAGCAAGGAGACAAAGGAGAAGCTGAAGAATTTCCTTTCCGCGGTTCGCAACAATGAGATTGTCATTGCTCCTGGGGTCCCTCCCGTTCCTCAGAGCGAACAGGAGCAGAAGAGAGCCATCCACGAGACAGTCAAGGCGTCAGCCAAGAATGCTGCTGCGGGGCACAAGGTGAACCTTATGGGTGCCAACAAGGAAAACGTCTCCCATGAGACGAAGTTTGCCACGGAGTATATCATCGAGAATGCCATCCGCACCACATTGCAGGTGGACAAGTAATCCGTGCTTGTCATTGTCGGAGGATGATGATAAACTGGGATATATGCAATCCGGTGTTTGAAGGATGTTGGTTTTAGAATGGAAAAATTGATTATACACGGCGGAAATCGGCTGGAAGGCCATGTCAAGATCAGCGGTGCCAAAAATGCGGTGTTGCCGATCATCGCGGCAACCCTCTTGGGACAGGAGCGGGCGAGTGTTCTTGACGAGGTTCCGGCGCTGGAGGACGTTCATACCATCACGGATGTCTTGCGAAAACTGGGAGTAAGGGTGTCCTTTGATCTGGAGAACCATCGGCTCACGGTGGACAGCACCGCCATCGAGTGCTGTGAGGCGCCCTATGACTTGGTGCGAAAGATGCGGGCTTCCTTCCTGATCATGGGGCCTCTGTTGGCCCGTTGCGGCAGGGCGAAGATTTCCCTGCCCGGGGGATGTGCCATCGGCACGCGTCCCATTGATTTGCACCTGAAGGGCTTTGAGGCTCTGGGGGCGGACATCCACATCGGCCACGGATTTATTGAGGCATCCGCTCCCGAGGGGCTCAAGGGAGAGCGGGTCTACTTGGATTTTCCCAGCGTGGGAGCCACGGAGAATATCCTTATGGCGGCTTCCATGGCGAAGGGGCAAACGGTTTTGGAGAATCCTGCGCAGGAGCCGGAAATCGTTGACCTAGCCAACTATCTAAATGTCATGGGTGCCAAGATCCGAGGAGCCGGGACGAATGTCATCAAAATCGAGGGATGCCCCAAGCTTCTGGGGCGGGACTACACCATCATTCCCGATCGCATCGAGGCGGGAACCTACATGGTGGCGGCAGCCATGACACGGGGAAACGTCTACATTGAAAATGCCATCAGCGAGCACTTGAAGCCGGTCATCGCCAAGCTCAAGGAGGCGGGAGTCACCATAGAGGAGGAGGTAGACGGCATCCGGGTGAGCTGTAACAAGCGTACCAAGACCGTGGACATCAAGACCATGCCCTATCCCGGATTCCCCACGGACATGCAGGCTCAGTTCATGGCCATGATGGCCGTTTCGGGGGGAACCGGCGTCGTCACGGAAACGGTGTTCGAGAACCGCTTCATGCATGTGGACGAGCTCAAGCGCATGGGAGCCCACATCAAGATCGACGGGCGCACCTCTGTTGTGGAAGGAGTGGAAACCCTCATGGGATGCCAGGTAAAGGCGACAGATCTCCGGGCGGGAGCAGCCATGGTTCTGGCTGGTCTTGTAGCCGAGGGGGAAACCCAGGTGGGATACATCCATCACATCGATCGTGGCTATGACAACCTGGTGGAAAAGCTCAAGGGACTGGGAGCGGATATCTGCAGGGTTGACCAATAGGGAAGCATCATTCGAAGAGAAAAACCGTTCGGCCGTCGAAGGGAGGGCCGGACGGTTTTTTTGCAGTTCCAACGCCACGAAAGAACGATTCGGAAGCAACGGATACACCTTGCTATCGGTACAACTTATTTCTTGCCAGTTTCTTACACCCACTGTGCCGATCTGCCGGATTGAAAAGCTGGAAAGAGTGTCGCATGAAATATTCCGGAAAGAAAGCAGGTTTTTTTCGGATTTTGCAGAAGTAAAACAAGTAGTATGTTTCGCAGGATGTTCAGGGCTCTTTTGACGGTTTTGACCGTTCCGGCGGGAGCGGTTTTTGACGATTGGCGGCGGTGCGTTTCTCTAGCGAGAGCATGGCGGATGCGGTTGCCCTCACTGACGGTCGCATTCTGCGGTGGTATGCGGGAAAGAACAGCGCCGTGTCTCGGGGAGATGTCCTGCTCTCAAACGGGATACAAAACGGCGGGAGGAAAGGAGGAAGGAATGTGACGGCAAAAACCCTTCTCGTAAAAAAAGACAGCGGCTATTGGGGACGTTTGGCGGAGAGGGCAGTTACGGACGAGGCAGCCTTCACGGAACTCTATGAGCATTTTTTTCCTCGGGTCTATCGATACCTCTTGTCGAAGACGAAGGACAGCGCCCTGGCGGATGATCTGGTGAGCGAGACCTTTATTCGCTGCCTGACGCATCTGCGGGACTTCGACCCGGAGCGGGGGGCCTTTTCCACCTGGCTGTTCCGAATCGCCCTGAACGTGATGAACAAACACTACGGCAGCAAGGCGTATACCTCGAACCAACCGTGGGAGGAAGGGTTCGATCCTCCCGCGCCGGATTGGGAAGTCCCGGAGAGAAAGGTGCTTTCCAAGGAGCGCAGCGAGGAGTTGCGGGCGGCGATCATGAGGCTCCCTGAGCGCCAACGAAAAATCTTGGAAATGACCTATTGGCTTGAAATGAAGTCGAATGAAG
>CAMIWP010000070.1 GCA_946402475.1 uncultured Selenomonadaceae bacterium | reverse complement strand
CGTATCCTCCAGAGGCAGGAGGGCGATATCCGCCCGGTAAAGCTCCTGCCCGTAGATCTCGTAGGGGACAATGCGGCCTCCGTAATAGGCATCGTTGCCGATGAATTTCTTGTTCCCGGTTTCCAACGCCCGGTAGAATTCCTTGTCCGACAGCACCGTGAACCGTATCCCGTCCCCTCGCTCCGCCGCCGCCTGGTTCAGGATCGGCAGGATGTCCCGCCAGTCCCCTTCCCTCCGGAATGCCCCGAAAAAGACGGTCAGGGGGCCGTCCCCGCCGTAATTCCTTCTCGGGGGCAGTTCGCCCAGCTCGTTGGGGAAGACCGCCACATGGGGATGATAGGGGCGCAGCGCCTCTGCCAGGGCCTCCGTGGGCACTTGGATCGCGTGGGCTCCCAGGATATCGGGATGCTTCCCCCGTTCCTCTTCCTTCTCCCAGCCGGGAGGGAGCACATCCGTCTCATAGACGATGAGGCAACCGGATCTGCGCATGATGTCCAGTTGCCGGGGCCAGGATTCCCCAAAGACCTGCCGCTGCCGCACCAACACTCGGCAAGGGAACTCCTCCCGGGGCGTCAGATCCGCGCCCCGGCTGTCCCAGGTGCAGGAAACCCCGGGGACCGTCCGAAGAAAGCCGTAGGGCTCCAACACCCGCGCCCTGCCGGACAGGGCCTCGTCTCCCAGGATGATCTGGATGAGCATGTTCCGCTCCGGCGCTTTCTTCGCCGCGCGCACCAGGAACCGTCCGGCCCAGGCATCCGCCACCTCCGTGATCCCCTCGGCGCGGCACCGATCGGCAAACGCCTCGTAGAGAGCCCTCGTCTCGGGATCCTCCCGCTCCGCCTCGTCCCCCGGGAAGCGGATCGGCTCCATGGAGAGGATCTTCATTCCCGCATTCCCCAGCATTTCCTTCAACCGCCCGGGGGTGAGGGTGCTCTGGGAACGCGGCGCAAGATGGCCGGCAAAGGTTCGGGCCAGGGTAGGGAAATAGCTTGCATTCTCCCACAAGAAGACCATCTGCCCGTCGGGAGCGAGGTGCCCGGCGTGACGGCGAAGCATGCCGGCCGTCAGCCCCCACAGGCCGCGATCCCGATAGAGGATGCAGTCCGCCTCCCGAAGGTATTGCCCCAGATCCGTCGAAGAAAGGCTGCCCACCACGGTCTCGCTGTACGCCTCTGCCGCCGTCCCCGGCAAAGCCGGCTCCTCATCCACGCCGATGTAGCGGCAATCGGGCCGGATGCGTCGGAAAGCCGCTCCCGCCTCCCCCGCGCCGAAGCCGAACTCCGCCACGCATTGGCTGCGGGGGGGGATCCACTCGCTCCCACCCCGCTCCTCAGAGGGCCTTTTCGCCTCCCACTCCATCCCGGCATAGCGACGGGCTTCCTCCTGTCGTCCCAATCTCAGGCAGGTATCGCTCATGACATGGTAAAGCTCGTCCCGGTAGTAGTACATGGCATTGCTCTCCCAAGAGCAGTTCACATCGGCCTCCCCCATGAGCTTCTCCGCCCGTTGGAAATACTCCAGCGCCTTTTCGTAATCCTCCCGTTCCAGAAGAAGCATGGCGTAGTGGGCGTAGAAATCCGGCATCTTGGGGAATGCCTCCATCCCTCCCAGGAGGACCTTCTCCACTTCCTCGGGGCTCCGACGGAGGGCCTTCAGGGAACGATACCAGATCCGCCACGCCGAGTAGCCGCCGAAATCGGGGAGCCCGTTCCTCTCGACGGCCCGCTCCATATAGCGGGCAGCCTTTTCGTAATCCTTGTCCAGGAAGTACATGCCCCCCAGATAGTAATCCGTGAGCTCGGGGCGCTTCTCTCCACTGTTCTCCAACTCCTCCAGGAAGCGCATGTTCCGCCGGAATTTTTCCTTCACGCGATCCGGGCTGTACCCCTTGTGATAGAGACAGAGATCCTTCATGGGGACCGCCCCGACCCTGTCCCGCACCGGCTTGCAGTAAACCAGATGCTCATGGATGGGATCTTGGTAGCGGAGCAGGGAACCGCCTCGGAACATGCGGACGATCAGGTTGTCATTCGCGCCCCCCTTCGGCACATGGTCCTCGTCCACGTTCACCATCTGGACATAGGCCCTGGTATATCCCTTGGCGTACATGTCCTCCGAGATGCGCCGCAGGTTCCCCCGCGTCTCCCGGGTGAAGTATTCGTCGGAGTCCAGGAAAACGATCCAATCTCCCGTGGCCCGCTCCAGGCAGTAGTTCTTCGCCGCCGCGAAATCATCCCGCCACGGGAAGAAATACACCTTGTCCGTATAACGACGGGCGATCTCCACGGAGGCATCCTCCGACCCCGTATCGGTGACAACGATCTCATCCACCCCGTCCTTCAGGCTCTCCAGACAGTCCTCCAGATCCCTCGCCGCGTCCTTCATAATGATGCATGCCGATATCTTCATCTCATCGCCCCATCCGTAAATTCATTCTTTTTATTATCCCATAAACCCATCGCAAAAACAAGACGGGGGAGACCTTGCCCCTTACTGCCTGAATGGCAAACAAACTGCCCGCAAAGGTATTCCAAGCTGGAAGCTGGCTGCACTTGTTTTGAAAAGGCCCTTCGGAGCATGTCCGAAGGGCCTTTTGCTATTCTTTTTACTCCTGGGAAGCGTACAGGTGGTAGTAGTACCCCCTGCGCTCCATGAGCTCCTCGTGGGTACCCGTCTCCATGATGCGGCCCTTGTCCATGGCCAGGATGAAGTCGCAATCCTTCACCGTGGAAAGGCGATGGGCAATGATGATGGTGGTCCGCCCTGCGGCGATTTGCCCCAGGTTCTTCAGGATGTGCTGCTCCGACTCCGTATCCAACGCACTGGTGGCCTCGTCGAAAATCAGGATCCTGGGATCCAGGAGCAGGGCGCGGGCGATGGATACCCTCTGCCGCTGGCCCCCGGAGAGCAAGCTCCCCCGCTCCCCCACGAAAGTCTCGTACTTATGGGGCATTTCCCGGACGAACTCATCGGTGCCGGAGAGCTGGGCCGCCTTCATGACGGCCTCCTCCTCGATGTTGGGCATGGCGATGGCGATGTTCTCCTTGATGGTCCCCGCAAAGAGGAAATTCTCCTGGAGGACGATGCCGATCTGCCGCCGGAGCCAGGCCGTCTCCACCTGGGCGATGTCCACCCCGTCGATCAGGACCCGGCCCCCATCGGGCACATAAAGCCGCTGCATCAGCTTCGTCATGGTGGACTTGCCGCAGCCGGAATGGCCCACGATGCCCACCCTGGATCCCGGCGGGATGTGGAAACTCACATCCGTCAGCACGTTCTTGCCGTCGGCCCGATAGCGGAAATTCACATTGTCGAAGACGATATCCCCCTTGAGGCTGGGAAGGGTGGTGCGGTTGGGATTGAAGGCCGGCTCGCTCTTCTCGTCCATGATGTCCGCCAAGCGGGTCATGGACACCCGGATCATCTGGAACTGCTGCCACATGTTCACCAGCCGCAGGATGGGGGCGATGACCTGCCCCGCCAGCATCTGGAAGGCGATGAGCTCTCCCACGGAGAGCTTGCCATCCATGACGGAGTAGGCGCCGATCCAGAGGATGGCCAGAGTGAAGGCCTGCTGGAGGAACATGCCGATGCTCCCCGCCGCATTGGCCACGTTGAGCACCCCCAGGGAGCTCTTCAGGAAGCGGGAGAGGATCTCCTCATACCGCTCCACGAAAGTTTTCTCCATGCCCATGGTCTTCACCGTGCGAACGCCCGTGACGGCCTCGATGGTGAAGGACTGCTGCTCCGACGCCAGCAGGAACCGCTCATTGATGCGCCGCTTGTAGATGGGGGCGATCACCGCGTTGAGGATCACATAGATGGGGATCGTGACCCAGACGATGTAGCTCAGGATGCTGCTGTAGACGAACATCACGACCAGGTACACCACGGCGAAGGCGATGTCCAGCACCACCGTCAGGGCGGAACCCGTCATGAAGCCACGTATGGTCTCCACCTCGTTCATGCGGGCGACGATGTCCCCCACCTGCCACTTGTCGAAATACTTCGAGGGCAGCTCCGACACCTTGCGGAAAAGATGGGAGGACAGAATCACGTCGATCTTGTTGGTGGTATTGATGAAAAGATAGGTCCGCAGGGCCAGCATCCAATTGCTGAACAACGTCACCAGGATCATGCCGCCGATGAGCACATCCAAGGTGGTCAGGCTGTGATGCACCAGTACCTTGTCGATGATGAGCTGGGTAAAAATGGGCGTCAACAGGCCGAGAAGCTGCAGGAGCAGAGAGATCCCCAACACCTTCAGCAGAAAATTCTTGTACTTTGCCACCACGGGGAGGAACCAGGAGAACCCGAACCCGTCCACCTTATCCGTGAGCTTCTCCACATGGAACCGCTTCGTGAAGAGGATGACCTCCCCGGACCATGCGCCCCCGAATTCCTCATGCTTTGCCAGCAGGCGGCCCTGAGGCCGGAGGGGATCGTAGAAGAGGATCTCCTTCTCATTGCCCCCGATGACCACGTAGTAATTGCCCTGCTTCATGCGGCAGACCGCCGGAAGAGGCATCCGCACCAGATGCTCCGTGGTGATCCCGTCAAACTTCCGCGTCTTCAGCCCGATGTCCTTCGTCGCCTGAAGAAGCGTCACAGAGTCCACCGCATGGTCGTCCACGATGTAGGCCCGCTCCAGCTGGTGATAATCCGCCGGGATGGAGAAATGCCGCGCGATCTGCACCAGACAGGCGAGGGCTGTATCTATCTTCGCCATGTCATCTCTCCCTCAATGCTTCATCCTTATACTGGCGGAAGGGATCCAGGAAGAACTCGATGATGCGCTTCTTCTTGATCTTGATCTCCGCCGTCACGTTCATGCCCGGCTGGATGTTGATGCCGCTCTCGTCCTTGTCCAGAGAGAGATAGAGGCGGTACTTCTTGTTCCGCTCCTTGTCCTGGCTGTCCACGATGGCATCCGGGCTGATCTCCGACACCTCCGCGTTCAGCATGCCGAACTTCTGGAAATTGAACGTCTCCACCTTCACCTCCGCCTCCTGGCCCAGCTCGATGAAGCCGATGTCCTTGTTGTCCGCAAAGACCTCCACCTCCATGGTGGCCTCCTCGGGCACCACCATCATCAGGGACTGCCCCTCCGTGACCACGCCGCCCACGGTATGCACCGAGAGCTGGTTGACGCGGCCGGAGACGGGAGCCGTGATGACGGATTGGACATTGGTCTCATTGGCCTTCGTCAGCTCCTCCTGATAGCTGTTGAGCTGCTTCTTCGCCTCCACCAACTGGGTCATGGTATCCTGACGGTAGGCGGAGTCCACGGTAGCCAGATTGTTCCTGGCCTCGGCCAATTGGGCCTCTCCCTTCAGGATCTCCTCCTGCATGGCCTCCGCGCTCTTCTGATAGTCCACCCGGGTCTGCCGCGCCTCCAAAAGCTGGAAATAGGACACAGCATCCTGGGAATAGAGGTCGTTGAGACGGGCTTCCTTCTCCTGGGCCACCGCCAGCAGGGAGTTGTACTTCTGCTGGGTCGCCACGGAGGACTGGACCGCCGCCTCCTGCTGGGCAATGGTGGCCATGATCCGCTCCCGGTCCGCCGCCAGCTTCACCCGGCGGCTCTGGTAGAGGGACATCTGGGCCTCCACGTCCTTCCGGTCCAGATCCTTCGACACCGGCGGCACGAAGGGCTGGTCGTTCATCTCCGCCTGCAGGCGCTTCACCGTCATGTCATAGTAAGCCACCTGCTTCCTGAGATTGTCCACGTCCGCCTGGGTCTTCGTGGTATCCAGCACAAGGACGGTCTGCCCCTGCTCCACATAGTCCCCTTCCTTCACGTCGAGCTCCTTGATGATGCCCTTGTTGGAGGACTGGACCACCTTCACATTGCCCACGGGGATGACCTTGCCGTGGGCCACGGCCACCTCGTCCACTTCGCCCACGAAGACCCAGATGAGCCCCGCCACGATGAGGGCGATGATGGACCAGAGCACCATGCGGCCCACGGGAGAGGGGGGCGTCTCCGTCACTTCCAGGATGGAGGCCAGGAACTCCGTCTCCTGCTGATCCTTGTCCCCATCGATGAATTTTTTCCAAAGCTCCTTTATACTCATGCTCCTACCTCTTGTATCTCGTACAGTTTCTTATAGATGCCCCCGAGGGCGATGAGTTCCTCGTGGGTGCCCTGCTCCGCGATATGCCCGTGATCCAGCACGATGATGCGGTCGCATTTCTCCACCGTCACCAAGCGGTGCGCGATGATGAACATGGTGCGGTCGGAGGCAATGTCCTCCAGATTCTTCATGACGATGCGCTCCGACTCATAGTCCAGCGCGCTGGTGGCCTCATCGAAGATCAGCACCCTGGGATCCGTGAGGATGGCCCGGGCGATGGCCACGCGCTGGCGCTGGCCGCCGGAGAGTCCCGCGCCCCGTTCTCCCACCTTGGTGTCGTAGCCCTCGTCCAGCTCCAGGATGAACTCATGGGCCCCGGCGATCCGCGCCGCCCGGATGACCTCCTCCATGGAGGCCGCCGGCTTCCCTGCCGCGATGTTGTCCCGGATGCTGCCGTCGAAGAGGTAGTTGTCCTGCATGACGACCCCCATCTGATGCCGCAGCCAGGGATAATCCGCAACCCTCAGGTCCGTCCCGTCG
>CAMIWP010000069.1 GCA_946402475.1 uncultured Selenomonadaceae bacterium | reverse complement strand
TCGAGGCCTATGAGCGGTTGGATGAAGAAATGGAAAAATCCGTGGAACTCACAGCCAATGAAGGAGACATCCCACATGTGGTTTTCATCCTTGGGGAGTCCACCTATCGAGGCCGTATGCACCTTTACGGTTACGATTTGGAAAATACGCCGAACCTGGATGAGATGGAGAGAAAAGGAGAACTGGCGGTGTTCCGGGATGTCATCAGCCCCCAGAGCGTCACCGTGGCAGTTCTGAGGGAGCTCTTCACCTTTCACGATGTAGAGTCTTCTGGGGAATGGTACCAATACAACAATCTCATGGACGTTCTGAAAGCGGCGGGCTATAAGACGTATTGGCTGTCCAATCAGGAGAGCTCCGGTATATGGGGAAATGTGGCGCAACTCTATGCGAACCGTTGCACGAAAAAGGCGTATACGAGCATTCGGGAGTCCAGGGAGGATCTCGGAATCTTGGACGAGGAAGTGCTCCCCCTTTTGGACGAAGCGTTGGCGGAGGCCGGGGAGAAGAAATTCTACGTTCTTCATCTCATGGGTGGCCATGGGCTTTACTATATGAGATACCCGTACTCTTTTACGCGGTTTGGCCTGGAGGATGTTCATGGCCCTCAGGCGGATCTTCCGGAAAAAAAGCGCGTGGAAATCGCCCAGTACGCCAATGCTCTTTACTATAATGACTATGTTGTCAGTCAAATCATCGACAAGTTTCGGCAAAAAAATGCCGTCATCATTTACCTGCCGGATCACGGCGAGACCATCTATGACGAGGGCAGTTTTTTTGCGGGGCATGTGGAGGAGAATCCCAACAGGTACACCTTGGAGGTTCCCTTGCTGTTCTGGGCATCGGAAAAATTCCGTGCGAGGTATCCGGAGAAATGGGCGGCGATAGAGTCTGCCGTGGTGAGGCCCTACATGACGGATGATATGATCCACACTCTTTTGGATCTCATGGACATCGGGACGCCGGAATACGACTCGTCGAAGAGTGTGATCCATCCCTCCTTCGATGCCGGACGAAAGAGGATCGTGCAGGATCGGGACTACGACGCGACCATGCTGTGACGGGCAGGTCAGGAGGGCATGGCATAGATATGGTCCATGCGGTGGGCCAACAGCATATCATGGGTAATGATCAGCAGGCTGCGCCCCTCAAGATGGGAGAGAATCCCTTCCATGAGGGCGCGGGCTGTTTTTTTGTCCAATCCGGCGGTGGGCTCGTCCAGGAGGAGGACGGGGGCGGGGGAGGCGAGGGCGAGGGCGATGAGCAGGCGCTTGCCCTCGCCTCCGGAGAGGTGGCAGCCGTCCTCTCCCAGGGGGGTATCCAGTCCTTGCGGGAGGGAGAGAACCACATCCTTCAACTGCGCCGTATCCAAGGCATTCCATATAGCTTCTTCACGGATGTCCGGATGGATGCGGAGGAAATTTTCCCGCAAGGATGCGCTGAAGAGGTGTTCTCCCTGCAGACAGGGGGCAAAGGTACTGCGGATCTCGTCCGGGGAAAGCTGCGAATACGCTGTCCCATTCCTCAGGATCTGCCCGGACTCCGGCTGCCACAGTCCCATGAGCAGACAGGCCAGGGTGGTCTTGCCAGAGCCGCTTTCCCCGATGAGGGCGAGTTTTTCCCCGGAATGAAAGGAAAAGGAGATGTTTTTCAGAACGGGAACCCCGGGGATATAGGAGAAGGAAATGCCTTGTACACAGAGAAGAGGTGTATTGTCATCTTTCTTTGGGCCCTCTGCTTTCGATTCTTTCCCGTTCCCGGAGGAACCGTATGGGACATCCGGTGGTTCCAGAACATTTCGGGTGGCATGCATGGCATCTCTTCCGGTGCGCAGCGATTCGGATAGAGGGGGGAGTTCAGCGAGGATGGTCTGGAGGGCGAGCAGGTAAACTGCCAGATCCACGCCGGTTATACTCCCTGAAAGGACGGAAAGGGAGAGAAGGAAGAGGAAGACCAGGAGGAGAACATCATCGAGCAGAAGGAGCAGGGTATCCACCAGATCCCTGCGGCGAGCGACATCTTTCTGACCTTTCGCAAATTCCAGGGCAGCGGAATGAAGCATTTTCTCGGCTGTGGGAAGGCTCCCAGAACTTTGCAGTTCCCGGCAGCCTTTCGTCAGATCCGACAACAAGTCTCGATAGGGAACAGCGGCTCTGGTTGTATCATTTGCCCGATCCAGAAAGGTGGGAAGGAGAAGATGGAGCAGCCAGAGGCAGGGGAGCAAGAGGGCGGCGGATCCCGCAACGGGCAGGAGAAATGCCGTTCCCATGAGGCAGAGAAGGATGGTAAGAGCAGGGGGTGTCAAGGATTTCAAATAGAAGTCCCTGAGGGCATCGCAGCCCTCGGCGAGATCCTGGAGAAATTCTCCCTGCCGCACTCCTGCTTCCCGCAGAGGAAGGAGTGCGGATGCCTTCTCGTAGAGGCGGAGGCGCAACTTTTCCTGGGCGCGGAAGACGGCTCGATGGGAGAGCCAGCGATCCAGATAGCGAAAGACCGCCCGCCCAATGCCGCAGGCGCGAACCATGGTGATGGCAAGGGCTAGGGTGTAAAGGGGAGGATGGAGGGCGGCAGAGGCGATGAGATAGGCGGATGTGCCCAACAGGAAGACGGAGCACAGGGAACTGAGCAGCGCAGCAATGCCTGCGGGAAAAAGTTGTCCCATGGGGGCATGGGACAGAAGGGAAGAAAGGCATTTCACGGATCTGAAACCTCCTTGGCAGCTATGTCCTGAATTCCTCCGTCCAACCAGAGAATGCGGGCGGGAAACGCAGCCAGGATCGTCGGCCGGTGGGTGGCGAACAGGACGGTGCGTCGATAGGAAAATTCCCTGAGGAATGCAATGATTTCTTTTTCGGTGTTCTCGTCAAGGCCGGCTGTGATCTCGTCCAGCAGCAGGAGGGGGGCATTTTGGAACACGGCCCGGGCCAAGCCCAGTCGATGACGCTGTCCGTTGCTGAGGGCGGCGCCGTCGTTTCCCAAACGGGTGTCCAGCCCATGGGGAAGAGAACGGAGCCACCCTCCCAGTCCCGCCTGTTCCAGAGTTGCTCGGATCTGAGAATCTTTCCCGTCGTGAAAGAGGGTCACATTGTCCCGCAGGGATGCGGAAAACACATGGGGTTCCTGAGGAACATAGGCCAGGTGGCGTGGGAGATCCCCGGGAAAGATATCTCCCAAGGGAAAATCATTCAGGGAGATGCTGCCTTGGGTGGGGGGGAACGTTCCACTTAGGAGGCGGAGCAGAGTAGACTTCCCGGAACCGCTGGACCCCGCAAGGAGTGTGAAGCTGCCGGCGGGAAGAGTGAAGGAAAGTTCCCGCAGGACAGGGTGCATTCTTCCGGGATAGGCAAAGGAAAGTCTTTTCACGTAAAGGGCAGGGGGATGCTGTATTCTGTCCTTGCCATGGGGAAAAGGGAGAGATTCGCTTTTTTCCAGGAAGGAACGGATCTTCTCCCAAGCACTGCGGCAGTCCATGAAAATGTGGAAGGCGGAGCCTCCCCGTCGCAAGGGTTGGTAGAATTCCGGCGCCAGCAATAAAGCGAAAAAGGCGGTGTGGAACTCAAGGTGACCGGCCAGAAGGCGGAGACCGATGCTGACAGCGATGAGGGCGATGGAAAGAGTGGTGATGAGTTCCAGGGCAAAGGCGGAGACAAAGGCGATCTTCAATACCCCCAAGGATGCCGTGGAAAAGCCACGGCAGAGAGTCGCCAGCCGTTCCCTTTGGGAGAGTTCCCGACGGAAGAGCTTCAAGGTGAAAAGACCTTGCAGCAGTTCCGAAAACTCCCTGTGGAGGCGGAAGAGTTCCTGCCACTGTTGTCGGCTGGCATCCCTCGTGACTCGCCCGATGAGGTAGAGAAGCAGGGGGGCGATGGGGAGGGTCAGCAAGAAGAGGAATGCGGTGGGAGGATCTACGGGCGTCATGGAGACGAGGTACAAGGGGATCAGCACCATGGCCGAGAAGAACAGGGGCAGAACTCCGCGAAAGAATTCATCCAGCGCATCCACGCTCTCCAGAACGGTTGTCTGCTCGCCGCTCCCCGAAGAACAATCCCTTTCTCGGAGTAGAACGGCATGAAGGGAGATGCGTAATTTCAGGCGAAAATCATGAGAAATGCGACCGCAGATTTTTTTTTGCCACAGGAGGATCAGATTCTTTGCCAGGACACTGAAAAGCAGCACCGCAAAATGTGGTGCTGCTTCCGGTATGTCGCTACCCTTCAGAAAGATCTCGGAGACGATGCGGGAAAGTTCCCAAGCCGTCAGAAGAACCAGAAGTCCTTCCAGCAACTTGGCTCCCGCCAAGTTGACGAGCTGCTGCCTGTATGTACTTATCCATCCTTTGACGGGAGAGGCTTTCAAGAACAGCACCGCCTTTTTCCATTCAATGTCCCTGCTTGAGATCCTCCGGTGACACGCGCTTTCTGAAGATCCAATAGGTCCATCCCTGATAGATGAGGACGACAGGGACCAAGCAGAGAGCGGCGGTCGTCATGATGGAAAGGGTGTAGGGCGTGGAAGAGGAGTTGGCGATGGTAAGGCTCCAGTCGGGATTCAGGCTGGAAACCATGAGCCTCGGAAAGAGGGCCGCGAAGACAGAAACCGTGGTGAGGGCAATGGCCAAGGTGCTCATGAGAAAGCTGCCCTTGCCGCACCCCCGGAGCAGGGCGACATAGCCGAGGACGAAGAACAGAGCCGCGCCGAGGAGCAGGGCGACAGCCAATCCCTTTTCTGTGAAATCCGTGGTGGTGAAGGTCATGAAGATGTAGAGCACAAACACGAGAATCGCCAAGGCTCCCGCACGCTGGGCCAAGGTTCTCGCACGTCCCAGAAGCTTCGCGTCGGTGAGGCGAAGGGTCAGGAAGGATGCCCCATGGAAGGCGAAGACCAGAAGGAAGGCAATGCCTCCCAGAAGGGAGTGGAAGGAGAGAAGGTCAAAGAAAGTTCCCGTGTAGACCATCTGCTCATTGATGGGCAGGCCCTTGAAAAGATCCGTGACGGCGATGCCCCAGAGAACGGCGGGCAGGAAACTGCCGAAGAAGATGGCGCCGTCCCAGTACCTGCGCCATTCATGGCTGTCATATCGCCCTCGCAGCTCGAAGGCAACGCCTCGCAAGATGAGGGCCAGGAGCATGAGGAAGAGGGCGAAGTAGAAGGTACTGAACATGGTGGCGTATACATGGGGGAAGGCGGCGAAGAGAGCGCCACCTGCCGTGATCATCCAGACTTCGTTGCCGTCCCAGACAGGGCCGATGGTACGGAGCACCATGCTGCGGTCATCCTTCTCTTTGCTGAGGAAGGGCATCAGAGTTCCCACGCCGTAGTCGAAGCCCTCCAGAATGAAGAATCCCGTGAAGAGCACGGTGATGAGCACGAACCATAATACGGTGAGTTCCATTATGCATCACTCCCTTCCGAAGCGGGTATGGATGTCTTGCGTATGAAATGGAAAGCTGCGTAAAGGGCGGCCATGGCGAGGATCAGGTAGACGAAGGTGAAGCCTAGGAGGGTGATGCCCACCTCTGCCTGTGTGATATTCGGGGAAACCGCGTCGGCGGTTTTTTGGAGTCCCACGACGATCCAGGGCTGACGGCCCCCCTCCGCCACGTACCAGCCTGCGGAATTGGCCACATAGGCCAGGGGCAGAAGCCAGGGAAGGGCCTTGAGGAAACAGGGGAATTTCAGGAGCGCGTTGTTTCGGGACAGGAGGAACGCAAGGGCTGCTATGGCAGCCATGAGTCCCCCTGCCCCCACCATGGCGCGGAAACTCCAGAAGAGTCCCGTCACGTCGGGAATGTAATTGCCGGGGCCGTATTCCGCAACGCTCATGGCCTGAAGCTGATTGATTCCCTTGACCTCGCCGGAGGGCTTGTTGTAGAGCATGAAGGAGAAGACTCCGGGAATCGTGATCTCAAAGTCGTTTCGATGCTCCTTGGCGTTGATGTCCGCGATGACGGCGAAAGGCGCCGGATCCTCCGTCTCCCAGAGAGCTTCCATGGAAGAGAGCTTCATGGGATTCGCTTCCACCATGTACTGAGCATGCATGTGCCCGGTGCCCATGGTTCCTAAGATGCCCACCAGCATGAAGAGGGCGCCGCCCTTGATGGCTTGGGAAAAAGCCTCCCGGGATGCCTCGTCATGGACGAGTTTCCAAGCGCTTACTGCCAGGACGACGAAGCCGCCCGTGGCGATGCCGGCAAAAAGGGCGTGGGGATATTCCCCGAGGACATAGGGATTCGTGATGAGGGCCGTGAAGTCTGTCATCTCCGCCCTGCCGTTGTTCACCGCATATCCGACGGGATGCTGCATGAAGGAGTTGGCCACGAGGATCCAGAAGGCAGAAAGGTTGCTACCGAAGGCCACAATCCAGATGCAGGCGCAGTGGAGCTTTTCCGACAGCCTGTCCCAACCGAATATCCAGATGCCGAGAAAGGTGGACTCGATGAAGAAAGCGGTGAGGGCTTCCAGAGCCAGGGGAGCGCCGAAGATATCCCCCATGAAGCGGGCGTAGCCGGACCAATTCATGCCGAAGTGGAACTCCTGCACGATGCCGGTGACAACGCCCATGGCAAAGTTGATGAGAAAGAGGGTTCCGAAGAACTTCGTGAGCCGACGGCAGGTTTTTTTCCATTCCGCTCTCTCT
>CAMIWP010000068.1 GCA_946402475.1 uncultured Selenomonadaceae bacterium | reverse complement strand
AGACGGGAAGGCTTGCCGTCCATGGACTCGAAATCCATGCCTTGGGGTACCGTCATGGCAGCCAGTCCCGCCTTCGTCACCCCGGAGCTCTTCGCGTGGGGGGTGGCGATGCCGTCCCCAAGTCCCGTGGTGCCGGATGCCTCGCGGGCGAGGACATCCTTTTCGTACTGCTCTCTGTCGGAGAGATTGCCGGAGGCATTCATGAGATCCGCCAGGTCATGGATGGCTGACTTCTTGTCTGCCGGATTCGCCCCAAGGACGATGGATTCGTTCTTGAGGAGGTCTGTGATACGCATCAATATCCACTCCTTTGTAAAAAAAAATAATAAATAAATAAAATAAGGACTCGTTCAAGACGAGGACTCATTCAAAACAAAAATTATTTAATGGTCTTCAAGAGAACCTCTACCTCCGGACGGGTGGCCAGATTTTCGGAGAAAGCAGAGGCGGAGCCTGTGGCGACTCCCATGAAGAAGGCCTGCTCAAAATCCCCTGCGGATTCCGTGTAGCCGGTGAGGAAACCTGCCACCATGGAATCTCCCGCTCCCACGGAGTTCACCAACTTGCCCTTGGGGGCCGGGCTTTTATAGGAGGTTCCTTCTTCCGTCAGCAGGATGGCTCCGTCCCCAGCCATGGAGATGAGGACGTTCCGGGCGCCCTTTTCTTGCAATTTTTTCGCGTGGGCGATGATCTCCTCGTCGGTCTTCAACGTGACGCCGAACATCTCCCCCAGTTCGTGATTGTTGGGTTTGATGAGGAAAGGTCTGTACTTCAGCACATTCATCAGGAGATTTTTGGTGGCATCCACCACGATGCGGACTCCTTTCCCCTGCAGCCGCTCCATGACCCGCTCGTACATATCGTCCGGCAAGGTATTGGGAATGGAACCGGCCAGCACCAAGGTGTCGTCTTCCCGGAGACTGTCCAGCCGACGGAAGAGTTCCTGTTGCTTTGCCTCGCTGATGTGGGGACCCTGTCCGTTGATCTCCGTCTCCGCATCGGCCTTGATCTTCACATTGATGCGGGTGAAGCCCTCCGGGAGCTGAACAAAGTCAAAATCCACGTCCTTGGTGATGAGCTGGCGTTTGATTTCCTCCCCCGTGAATCCGGCGATGAAGCCGAGGGCTGTGCTGCGGATGCCCATGTTTGCCAGCACGATGGACACGTTGATGCCCTTGCCGCCGCCGAGAACCTGTTCGTAGTTCACCCGGTTGATTCCCCCCGCTGCGAGAGTGTCCAGGCGCACAATGTAGTCCAGGGCGGGATTGAAGGTCACGGTATAAATCATGGTCATTCCTCCTTAGCGAATCATCTGCAATCCTTCGGTATCGCTCTTGCACTCAGTCGAAATATACAATAAAAATGGGGACAAAGTCAATTGGAAATGTGGTTGATGGGGAAAATAGAAAAGAATGCGAAGATTTCATGAGTCAATTGTCCTCTCTTAATTAGGAGTCAAGAATTAAATACATGATATGATTTATTTGGTATAATAAAAGGGGGTATTGTCTGCATACGCAGGATTGCCCACTATGTTATTTTTCCAGGGAGGGATGTTTATGCAGAAGGATGATTTTCTTCAATTGTTGCAGGATCCGGATGTGTGCCGGGAAATCTTCGAGGTCGTGAGGCGGGGCGGAAAACCCATAGCCCAAGCCGAAACGCAGCCGCCGGAGCCGAAAGCGGAGCCTGCGGCCAAGCAGCCGGAGGCGCTGCCCAAAGATGCCTACAACAAGTCGTATCTCGATCAGGACAGGATCGCTGCCCTGAAAGATCGGGTGAGAAATGCCATCGCCAAGAAAAACGGGCAGATGCCTCAAGGGAAGCCGGAAAAGGTCGCGGAAGAGCCGGAAGCCTCTCCGAAAGTCTCTGCGACAACAGAGGCGCCGAAGAACGGAGCCTCTAATGCCCTCAACGACAAGCTGGCCTTCCTGAGGAATCACGTCCAGCAGAAGGAGACGGGCAAGGAGGGCGTTGCGGATGCTCCCGCGCAGGAGAGCAACGCTCCCAAGGAAAAATATACCATCGTTCTGGAGAAAAAATGCCCCGTCTGTGAGTTCAATACCAAGGTGATCAAGTGCAAGTCCCGCATGGTGGCGGAGAAGAAGGATCTGGATCTTTGTACGCACTACAAGGGTTTCAACCCGTATCTCTATACGGCATGGGTTTGCGAGCACTGCGGCTTCGCGGCGGAGGAGAGCAAGTTCCTCGGCTACATGCCGAACAAGACCAGGGAAAAACTGAAGGATTTCCTCATGACAGCGGATATGGCGATTCCCTTCAAGGAGGAAAGGACCCCGGAGGAAGCCATCTCCTTCTGTGAAATGGCGATTCTCTACTCCGAGATGTCGGACAATTCCCCGAACCGTCAGGCGGGACTTCATCTGAAGATCGCTTGGATCTGCAGGGAGTCGGGGGACACGGAGAGGGAAAGGGAAGCCATGCAAAAAGCGGCGGAACTCTATGCCCTTTCTCTGGAAACGGAGCGCTATCCCGTGGGGAAGATGTCGGATAACACGGCCCTCTACCTTACGGGAGCCATCTATTTCATGTTGGAACAATTCGATGAGGCGACAAAATACCTGAGCCGTATCATCAGCGATCAGAGCATGAGATCTTCGGCTCCGAAGATCTATGAGAAGGCCAGGGACATATGGCACGATATCAAGGAGATGAAAAAGGCCTAGGGCTGACGCCGCTGTGCCCTCAAACCGTTGGATGGCAAGACGCATCCAAAACAGGGACGTTTTTGTGTTTGAAGGTGGTGTAAATCATGGACTATGAGGACTGGAGGGCTCTGCTTCAGGAGCATGACGATAACTATGACAGCTACGACGACAGCATCTATGACAACCGGGAGGAGGAAGAAGAGGACGACGGTTACAAGGTACTGCAGTTGGAGGATTTGAACCGCAGCGACAGGGATATGTTGCTGGCCAAGTATGGCAGCAGGAACGTGGAGGAGGTGAGAACCCTTACGAGATTTGAGCGGGGGGTCTTTGCCAATGAGGATTTTGTTTCCTCGGATTTCTGTATTCAGCTTCTTTATAAAGTAGAATTAGATTTAGTGAGGGATGATTTCCGCCAAAATATCAAGCGAATGTTCGCGGACACGCCGGAACTTCGGGTGAGTTATTTGCGTTTTGGTGTGGATCAAAAGCGGCACAAAGTCATCATCAAGACCCGGTGTCCTACCATCAAGTACCAGAGCATGAACTTTCTCTCCGGAGGGGATCTGGACCGGGCTCTTCGCAAATACATGGCGAAGGATCGGGAGCTGAGATTTGACTTGGAGAAGGATGTCCTGATGCGGATTTCCGTAATTCGCACGGGAGACGATGAGTATGCCATATTGGTGACGGAGTCCCGCCTGATTGCGGATGCCTGGAAGGAGGAAGACTTTCTCCGCTATGCCTTCGGCATCCGCTCTTCCGCTCCCCCGATGCAGCTCGCGCCAAAGAAAGAAGCTACGTTTGCGGCCTCCGACTACTGGAGTTCGATTCTTGACCGGATGCACTCCATGCCTCGGTTGCCCAGATTCAGCAAATATCCGGGGCGCCACCGCCAGCAGTGGCATTACGCGAGGATTGACCGCGAGATGCAAAAACTGCTGGTGTCCAAGTCCTTCGGCAACAAGGATATGATGATGTCCGTTCTCCACACGGCCTGGGGAATGATGCAGAAGCAGGTGAACTACGGAAGGGACACCTACATGTGCCTCATCCTGTCCGACAATATGCTCACGCTGGAAAACAGCAGCAGTACGGCCAGTTGTATCTATCCTATCCCCGTGCGTCTGAGCATCGACGACGATCCTGCCGTAAAGGAACTTGTCGGCCGCCAGCTCAGGCAGACACTCATGTCCAAGACCATTGCCTGCGCTTCCATGCGAAATGTGATGGATCGGGTGGGAGAGCCGGAGGATTCCTTCCCTCTGTTCCTCTTCTTCCATGGGTTCCTGCCGGACAAGCAACCCTACTCCCAAACGGGGCACAAGACGGGGTGCCGTCTGGTGGATTTGCACACCTGGGATGCCGGGCAGACGGACTTGGCCCTGTACTTCGACATGAACCGGGATGCCATAGACTATACCTTTGTCTATAATCCCTTCTGTTTCGAGAACCGCAACGTCCAGTCCCTGGCCAAATTCTTCGAGATCAGCCTGAGCTGTGTACTCCTCCTCTGGGAGGAAAAGGTGTCTCTTTTCGAGGAAGTATTGCAGGAGGAGCTGAAGGGATGGGATAAGACCTTCGATACCTATGTCTTCTGAGAACCTTTCCTTTTCCGAACGCGAAGAGGGGCTGACAGAGAAATCTGCAGCCCCTTTTGGTGTTTGGAAATCCTGCTTCCCTCATCTAAGGAACTGTTCAGAAAGGTTTTTCTATGCTATACTGGGGGAAACAGAGGATTCGACACGTTTCGGAGGAGTCGGAAGCACCCATGGTAGAAAACGCCCGAAATTATTTGAAAAACAGGCTTCGGAATATGACCATCCGCCAGCGCATGATCCTCCTTTCCTTTGCCAACATTTTCATGACATTTCTGATGATGAGCCTTGTCTACCTGGTCGGCATCCTTGCCGTGTGGAATCTGGTGGACAACCATGGCAGGGAATGGAGCACGCGGATTGCGGAGTATGTGAAGGAGAATTCCGACAAACAGAGAGAATTGCATTTGCAGAGAATCACCGCCGAGGCTGCTTCCGACATGGATATGTGCCTGTCCTCCATCGCCGATGACGCTAAATGCCTCGCCGTTGCCATGAGTCGCATTCTCAAGGCGCCGCAGAACTATGCGCCGCGGAATCTGCCGGATATCCACCGGGAAAAGATCCCAATGAACACGGTATATCTTCTGCGGGGAAAGAAGCTGGCTCGGGGAATCTCGCCTCAGGTGAAGCAGGAAATCGCCTCTGCCGCCAACATGGAAGATGTCATTCTCAGCGTCACCCACACGGCGTATGTGGGCCAGAGCCGGACCGTATTCATCTCATCAAAGCACGGATATTCCATCTGTGCCAATTTTTCTTCCGATCCCACAGAAACCACGGTGAAGCTTACCCATGACTATATGGATGATTTCGAGGCAACGAAACACAGCTGGTACCGCCTCTCCCAGGAAACGGACGATGTGGCCTTCACGACCTTCCTGACGGGTCCGAGGGGCAATACCACCATCGGTTGCGTTGCCCCTTTCTACGATGCCGACGGTTTCTCCGGCACAGTGATTATCTACAATAACCTCCGCTATCTTCATCAAGAGATCATGGAGGCCCTATTCAACAATGCGGACTGCAACATCGTCATGAACGAGGGCGGGCAGATCGTCGTGTCCACCGATGAGTCCGGCGAGCTTGCCGCCGGAGTGGATGATGTGCGAAACTCATCCAACGCGGATCTGGCCGCCGTCGCCCGGCGCATGACGACCATGGAAAACGGGGACGCCGTCATTTCCGTGAACGGCCTGGACTACTACATCAACTTCGTCCCGATCAAAAAAGTGGGATGGAGCGCTGCCTCCCTCATGCGGAAGGATGTTGCCGATGCCCCGGTGGCAAGTGCCAAAGAGTACATCTCAAAAGGCTTCCAGGCATTCAAAGAGGACGTTGGACAGATCTTCTTCCTCCTGATCGCAAGCTCCCTTGTCTTGCTGGGCCTGCTTCTCGTCGTGCCGCTTCGTCTCAGTCTTTACCTGTCGAGAGGTTTTTTGCAGCGGGTCAATCTTCTTGTGGATGGCGTGCAGCAGATTTCCGGCGGCAACTTTGACCAGAAGCTGGACATACGGACGGGAGACGAGATCGAAACCCTGGCGCGATCCGTAAACGACATGGCCGACAAGCTGAAGGAACACATCGCGACCCTTACGAAAGCCACGGCAGAAAAAGAGCACTACTTGGCAGAGCTGGAGGTCGCGAGTAACATCCAGAACGGCGCCCTGCCCCAGAACTTCGAGTTTCACAGGGACGACTTCGAGCTCTTTGCGAGCATGAAAGCGGCAAGGGAGGTCGGCGGGGACTTCTACGATTTCTTCCTGCTGGATGACCATCATCTCGCCCTTGCCATTGCGGATGTTTCCGGCAAGGGAGTTCCGGCTGCCCTGTTCATGATGCGAAGCAAGACCATCCTCGCCAGCCAGGCCAGGGGAGCCTCCCCCCCCTTCGATGTTGCGGCGATCCTGTCCGCCGCCAATCGGCAGCTCTGCCAGAACAACGGAGAGAGGATGTTCGTGACGATGTTCTTCGGCGTCCTTGACACCAGGTCGGGAGAATTCCGCTACGTGAACACGGGGCACAATCCTCCCCTCCTCTGCCGAAGGGCAGAGGGCAAGGCGGAGTGGAGCTACTTTCCCATGGAGGAAATCGACCCTGTGCTGGGGGCGCGGAAAAAATCAACCTACAGGAATGCACGGCTGTCCCTGGCGCCGGGAGACATGCTCTTCCTCTACACGGACGGCGTGACGGAGGCCATGAACGAAGGGGGGATCCTGTACACGGAAAAACGCCTCAAGGAAACCCTCGATCGAATGGACAGCGCATCCCTTGCCGTGCCGGATATCCTGAAAGCCGTCGAGGAAGATATTGCAAGCCATACCGCCGGAGCAGAGCAGTCCGATGACATCACCATGCTGGGATTGCGGTT
>CAMIWP010000067.1 GCA_946402475.1 uncultured Selenomonadaceae bacterium | reverse complement strand
TCATGGAACGCGAGTAAAGAAAAATGGCACAGCCGCTCCGGCGACTGCGCCACTTCAAAGAATCACATATAATCCGTAGGACGCTTGCGGCGCTCCTGCTTCGCCATTCCCAATTTCACGGCGATCCACTCCGTGATGACGAAGAAGACCGGAATGAGGAAAATCCCCAGGGATGTGGCGAAGAGCATACCGCCCACCACGGCAACACCCATGCCGTTGCGCGCCGCCGCCCCTGCGCCGCTGGCCACGGCAAGGGGAAGACAGCCGATGATGAAGGCAAAGGATGTCATGAGAATCGGACGAAGCCGCAGACCCGCCGCCTCGATGGCGGCCTTCACCGGCTCCATACCCCTGTCCACGCGAACCTTCGCGAACTCCACAATGAGGATGGCGTTCTTCGCCGCAAGACCGATAATCATGATGATGCCGATCTGCATGTAAACGCTGTCCTGAAGCCCCGAGTTCTGATGGCCGAGCATGGCCTCAAGGATGCTGAGCCCGTACTCGGACACCACCGCGCCGAAAATGCCCGTGGGTACCGTGAGAAGCACGGCGTAGGGAACGCTCCAGCTCTCGTAGAGAGCCGCCAGGCAGAGGAACACGAAGACAAGCGCCAAGGCGAGGACCTTGCCCGTGGAACTGGATGCCTTCTTCTCCTCCCGGCTCTGGCCGGACCACTCCACATTAAAGCCGGAGGGAGCCACCTCCCGCACGACCTCCTCGGCCGCCACAAGGGCTTGACCGGAGCTGTAGCCCGGCCCTGCATTTCCTTGGATTTGTACGGCCCGCGTGGCGTTGAAGCGGGAAATGATGGACGCCCCCGTGCTGAGTTTCGGCTTCAACAGAGTGTCCAAGGGAACCATGGTGCCGGAACCGCTCTTGACGAAGATGAATTTCGCCGCCTCGGCCTCCGTGCGGTACATGGTATCTGACTGGAGCATGACCTTGTAGGAGCGGCCGAACTGGTTGAAATCGTTGACCTGGTAGCCGCCGAAATTCACCTGCAAGGCCGTGAACACATCGGAGAGTTTCACGTTCAGTGTCTTGACCTTCTCCCGATCGATGTCGAAATCGTACACCGGAGAATTGATCTTGTACGTCGTGCGTACCCCCTGAAGCTCGGGGCGCTCGTTCATGGCCATGACGATTCTGTTGGTGATCTCATTGAGCTCCTCGTCCGTGTGGCCGGACATGTCCTGGAGCTGCATGGACCAGCCGCCCACCATGCCGAGTCCCGGAAGAGCCGGCGGGTTGAAGGCGATGACCTGGGCCTCCGGCGCCACCTTGGCTCCGATGCCGAAGACCTTCCCGATGGTGGAATTGATGTCCGTTCCCGGTTCCGTGCGCCTGTCCCACGCCTTAAGTCCAATGAACATGGTTCCCGCACTGGACTTGGAACCGAAGGACATGATGTCGAATCCGTTGACGTACATGGTGTTCTGGATGCCCGGGAGAGTCCTGATCTGAGCCGCCACCTTGTCCATCGTCTCCTGCGTGCGATTGGTGGAAGTACCCTCGGGCAAGCTGACGGAAACGATGAAGTAGCCCTGGTCTTCCTCCGGAACGAAAGTGGAGGGGAGTTTCGAATACACGACCCAGGTAAGGCCGCAGACAATGAGCATGAAGACGATGGCCAAACGGGAGTGGCGGATAAATCTCGCCACGATGCCCAGATACCCGTGCTTCGTGCGCTCAAACCAATCGTTGAAGGCCGTGAAGAACCGATCCAGGATGCCGGTGCGCCCCTCCCCCGAATGGGGCTTCAGAATCATGGCGCAAAGGGCCGGGGTAAGGGTCAGGGCCACGAAAGCCGAAAGCGCCATGGAGATGGCGATGGTCAGGGCGAACTGCCGATAGAGCACGCCCATCATGCCCCCCAGGAAGGCCACGGGAACAAACACCGCCGCCAAAACGAAGGCGATGGCCACAACAGGCCCCTGCACCTCGTCCATGGCCCGTTCCGTGGCATCCACCGGAGAGAGTCCGCTCTCCATGTGATGCTCCACGTTCTCGATGACCACGATGGCATCGTCCACCACTAAGCCGATGGCCAGCACCATGGCGAAAAGGGTCAAGGTGTTGATGGAAAAGTCCAGGACGATGAAGGCCCCGAAGGTACCGATGAGAGAAACGGGAACCGCCAGCAGCGGAATGATCGTCGCCCGGAAATTCTGCAGGAAGACGAAGATGACGAGGACCACCAGCAGGAGGGCTTCCACGAAGGTATGCACCACTTCCTCGATGGATGCCCGGATGTAGTCCGTGCTGTCCACCACGGTGCTGATCTTGAGATCCGGCGGGAAATCCTTCTCCGCCTCGTCCAGGATGGCGCGCACTTCCTTGACGGTCTGCATGGCGTTGGCATCGCTGGTAAGCTGCACGCCGAACCCCACTGCTGCATCGTCGTTGGCCTTGGAAATGATGTTGTTGGTCTTCTGTCCCGTCTCGATGCGGGCCACATCCTTCAGCCGGACGAAATTCCCCTTACCGTCGGAATGGATGATGATATTGCCGAACTCCTCCGGCGTCACGAGACGGCCGTTCACCTTGCCGGTGTACTGCTTTTCCTGGGACGCGGGAAGGGGCATGGAACCGATGGTTCCCGCCGGTGCCTGCACGTTCTGCTCCTCAATGGCCTCCGTGACATTCTTCACGGCGAGTCCCAGCTCCGCCAAGCGATCCGGGTTCAGCCAGACCCGCATGGAGTAGTCCGCGCCGAAGACCTGCACATCCCCCACGCCCGACACCCGCTTGATCTTGTCCAGCAGGTATATGGTGGAGTAGTTCTTCATGAAGGTCCGGTCGTAATTCCCCTTGGGAGAGTACATGGAAACCAGAAGAGCCATATCGGTGGAGGACTTCTTCGTGGTGACGCCCACCCGCTGGACATCCGCTGGAAGGCTGGCGTTGGCAATGGCCACATTGTTCTGCACCTTGACGGAGTCCATGTCGCCGTCCGTTCCCACCGTAAAGGTCACGGACAGGCTGTAACGGCCCGTATCGTCGGAGTTGGAACTCATGTAGTCCATGCCCTGGGTGCCGTTGACCTGCTCCTCAATGATCTGGGCCACCGTCTCATTGACGACGCTGGCGCTGGCTCCCGTATAGGTCGTGCCGACGGAGATCGTCGGCGGGGATATCTGGGGATATTGCGCAATGGGCAACTGCAAGGCGGCCAGAATGCCAACGATCACGATGATCAGCGAGATGACGATGGCAAAGATCGGCCGATGGATAAAGAACTTTGACAAGCCAATGCCCCCTTACGACTTCGACGCCTTTTTCGAGGCATCCGCGTCGAAAAGCTTCACATCCGTCACGGTGGAGAAGCCCATTTCCTCGGGTGTCACCATGGTGATGGACAAATCCTTTCCCTCCTGGAGATTGGTGAGTCCTTCCACCACGACCCTGTCCTCGAAAGAGATGCCGCTCTTGATGATGTAGTAGCTGCCCACCAGATCCCCCAGTTCCACGGTACGGGCCTCGGACTTATTTCCCTCGCCCACAACCATGACAAAGGACTTCCCGAGAAGCTGCTGCACCGCCCGCTGGGGAACAAGAATGGCCCCGGGGATCACCCTGCCGGAGAGCTTCACCCTGGCGAACATGCCCGGCAGGAGCTTTCCTTCGGGATTGGGGAAGAGCGCCTTGATGGTCAGGGAGCCGGTATTCTGCGTCAGGGCGCGATCCGTCTCCACGATATTGCCGAGATACTCATACACGGAGCCGTCGGACAGAGTCAAGGACACATCAATGGGCCCCACCTCCGCATCCTGCTGGGCCTGCTGGATGTTCATGAACTTCATGAACTCCGTCTCGGAAACGCTGAACTGGGCATAGATGGGATCCGACGACCCTATGGTCACCAACGTGGTAGTCCCAGGCGCAGCATAAGTCCCCACCGCCACGTCGTCGATGGAAAGCTGTCCCGTGATGGGAGCGTAGACCACCGTGTCATCCAGATCTTCCTGTGCTTTCCGAAGGAGAGCCGCATTGGAGGCTGCCGCCGCATAGTAGGCATCCACCTTTGCCTGCTGGTTCGACACCTGCTGCTCCGCAATGGCGGCGGACTCGTAAAGCTGCTGATAGCGCTGGAGATCCTGGAAGGCATCGGTGTAATTCGCCTCGGACTGGGCGAGGTTCGCCCTGGCCTGGAGCACGGCGGACTCATACTGTCGGGAGTCGATCTTGTAAAGCGGCTGTCCTGCCTGGACGTACTGCCCGCCCCGCACATATTTCTCCACGATTTTGCCGCTGACCTTGGACTGGACCTTCACCTCGTCCTTTCCGACGATCTGCCCGGCAAATTCCGAAACCAACGGAGTATCCTGCTTGAGGACGCTCATGACCTTCACCTGGCTGGCTGGCGCAGCAACCCTCTGCTGTTCGTCGCCGCATCCTCCCAGGAGCGCCATGACCGCAACCGCTGTCGCGACAAGCGCTCCCGATTTCCTATTCCCTGCGAAAAACAAAAGATAACCCCCTTCACAAACAGCGTGGAAACGCCATTCATCTCACCGGATGAGAAATTTCGTCAAGCTTCCGCAAACGAATGATTTAATACTATATTATCTATCCGCGACAGTCAAGAATCTTCAAGAGATCCAAAAGACCTCGGAAAAACGCCCCGAAGGTCACGCTCTTGATCCGTCATCCTTCAAAACGACAAGCGCATGGAAAACAAAGGGGAGTCCATGCAGACCGCCTTGACATAGACAGCATCCTTTGATATAGTGGCAACAGATATGGATCTTGTGCCGCCGGGTACGTCTTGCGTTAGTTCCATTAGGCCATGGAAGGAACTTCGCGGGACGTATCCATTTTATTTTCAAAGGAGATGTGTTTTTATGTATTGGGTATATCTCATAGCCGCCGGCCTGTTTGAAACTTTTTGGGCCATTGCCCTGAAGATTTCCCATGGGTTTAGCCGTCCCATTCCTTCCGTCATGACGCTCCTGGGAATGACGGTCAGCTTCTACCTCTTGTCCAAAGCGCTGAAAGCCATCCCCTTGGGCATGGGCTATGCCATATGGACTGGCATCGGCATCGTCGGCACATTCGTCGTCAGCGTCGTCGTCTTTCATGAATCCGTTACCATAGGGCAGGGAACTTGCGTGTTCTTGATCCTTGCGGGCATCATCGGGCTTCGTATTCTCAGCTCTGCAGGATGACCAAAACATATTTTTCGTTTGCTATTTCCCCACGCATTTGCTACAATCTTCCCTAACCGAAGCATCGGGGAAAGGAGTGACGAGAAACATGACCATACACGGCGCCGTTATCATCGAGCAGGGAGTTACCTTTGCCATCATCGCCGTGAAGCAATCGGTAACCCGTTACACTGCCAGGCTGGTTCAGGCCCGTCAGGAGCTTTCCCAGTTCTTCCCGAACATGCCCATCATCCTCATGTCCCAAGATAACAACGGAACACCCCATTACTACGGGCGACGGGACATCGTGGAATTCCTGAAAACCGTCCGGTTGGATCAGATTCCTTGGAAAGAGTACCACATCTACTGATACACCATCCGCAAAACAACTGGACTTATGCTATAAAGGATCTCTAAAAAACTCAAAATTTGTCCAATTCAGGACGAATCTCATAGTAATCCGATGGGTGGGCCGAAAAACCCTGGATGTTCGGCTTCATGACAAGGGTCATCCTGAGATGCGCCGCATAGAACAGGGCGCAATCATCCAACACCTGCTGTCCCATCCGGACAGCAATCTCACTTCTCTGTGCTTCCCCGTAAGTGTTGTGAAGTCGATTCTCCATTTCCACCAACCGCAGGCTGTCGTAGAACCCGGCATTGTCCACCGCCCCGGGTAGGATGTGGCCGGTGAAATAATACTCCGGATCCCCCGTGGGAGCCGTCACGATGGCCTTTGCGTAAATATCATACTCCCCCTTCTTCAAGAAGCTCTTGTGATTGTCCGTGGCATTGACGTGAAGCTTGATGCCGATCTTCTTGAGGTTTTCCTGAACCATCTCCGCCAGAAGGGGAAGTTCTTGCCGGGAAGTGTAGGTGAGATAGCGCAGTTCAAGGGTCTTTCCGTCTTTGTCCACGTAACCGTCCCCGTCTGTATCCTCATAACCCGCCTCCCTAAGCAAAGCCCTGGCCCCTTCGAGATCATAAGATACCGCATGTACCGCCTCGCCGCCGAAGGCAAGATTTGCCGGGAAGGGGCCGATGGCAGGGACACCGTTCCCGTTGAGCAGTACCTTCGCGAAATTCTCTTTATCAACGGCCATGCTGATGGCCTTTCTGACGCGAAGATCTTGCAACTCCGGGGTCTTAAAGTTGAAGGCCCCCTGGTAGACCCGGCTGGTCTCCGTCTGGCTCAGCTTGTACTTCGAACTGTCCTTTCGGAAAATGGCAAGACTGGCATAGGGAAGTCCCTGCACGGCATCCAACTCGCCGTTCTGCATGGACATGGTGAGAGTGTCCCCGTCGGTGATGCTCTTGACGAAGACTTTGTCCATCTTCGGCTTCACATCCCCCCAGTAGTTCTCGTTTTTCACCAAATCCACTTGGGTATCGGTGACCTTCACCGCCTTGTAGGGGCCGGTGCCCACGACGATGCCCTCATGGATGCCTGCTTCCACGTCGATGATGCAGCCGTAAGGGTCGGAAAGATAGTTGAGAAGCGCCGGCATCTTCTCCG
>CAMIWP010000066.1 GCA_946402475.1 uncultured Selenomonadaceae bacterium | reverse complement strand
CCTCGCCCATCCTGTAGTCACCGTTCTGCATGGTCACATGGGAAATATCCAGCCGGAGCGGTATGGTCTGCGCCTTAATGGGAACCAGGTACCCTTCCTTGATGGCCCTGGCCATGGAATATTCGTAGGCCAGGCTTTCAAAATACTGCCCCATGTCCCTCATGTCGCCCCGGTCTGGCGTGGCTGTGACACCAAGGACATTTGCCCCGTCAAAATGCCGGAGGACGTTCTGGTAGCTGTCCGAAAGCGCATGATGCGCCTCGTCCACGATGATAGTGCCGAAACAGTCCGGAGGGAACTGTTTCAACCGTTTTTCGCGTGTGAGGGACTGGATGCTCCCCACCACCACGCTGCACCATTTCCCAAGGCTGGTACTCTCCGCCTTCTCCAGCTCCGCCCTCAGCCCCGTGAACTTCCGCAGCTTGTCGGCGGCCTGCTCCAGAAGCTCCCCCCGGTGAGCGAGGATGAGAACCTTGTCGCCACGCATGACGCGGTCGGCTGCCACCCGGCAGAACACCACGGTCTTTCCGCAGCCGGTAGGGAGGACGAGAAGCGTTTTCTTCCTGCCCTCTTCCCATTCCTCCTCCACGCGGCGCCGGGCTTCCTCCTGGTATGGCCTTAATCCATCTGCCACCTTATCACCTCGGATCGACAAACTTTTTCACATTGTTGTAGACAACCGTCTGGTCATCCTTCTTGGAGGTGTTCCTGATCTCAAAGCGTCCCCTGCACCCGACAGACTCGTTCCACTTGGGAACGATGGGAACCTTGTCCTCCCGCTGCTTGACCGTGACCATCCCGATGGACACAAAGAAATTGTAGATCTGGTCAATGGACGTCTCCCACTTCCGAAGGAAGAAGGTATGCGTTACCGTGGCGGTTCCCTCGGGAGTCTCCACCTGGAAGTTCATCTTCACCGTCGGGCACCCCGGCTGCTTTTCGTTCCCGTTGAAGTACCCGCGTTCAAAGGATTTCACCGTGAAATCATACTCGCCCGGCTTCAGGACGATATAACCGGCGCCGCTGTACGAGATGGCATCATCAAATCCGAGGGCGGTTCCGTCGTACACCATGTCCTGTTGCCCGCCGCCGGGAGTTCCCCAGTTTCCCGCGCTGCCCGTGCTGCTGTCTCCGCTGTTTCCCCAGCTTCCGCTGTTGCCCCATGCTCCTGTCATTTGTCATAGCCTCCATATCATCAAAACGGTATTTGTTCAAGCATCGATTGCCGGTTCAAGTGATCTAAGATATCCTGCCAGTGCGCGACGACCGCCTCCATGATCTGGGGCGGGAATTCCCGCACGGGGTAGAACCCCGGAGCCTGCCCCATCTCCTGAAGGGCCTTGCTGATCTCATTCAGGGATACCTTGGAGCTGTCGCAAAGCTGAAGGATGCGGGGATCCACCCCGTCCCTCGGCTGATCGTCGGCAGCTTCCCCGGATGCGGGAGCCTCAGAGTTCTTTTCCGGGATATCCTCCTTCACGGCCTCGATTTCTGCGGCCTTCCTGTTGGATACCGGCGTGGTATCGAAGTTCTGTTTCAGCTCCTCTTCCGACTTTCGCTTCTTCTCCATCTCCCACTGCTGCCTGTTCATCTCATAGCACGGACCGTTGTCGATGCACTCGTCCGGCAGTTCCTCCCCCTGCCTCACCACGAAATATTTTCCGGATCCCGGATGATACATATACATATCATGGCCGGCCTTGGGACGATGGTGCTCCGGGCCCGGCATCCCTAGGGGGTTCATCTCCGGGACGATCCTGGCAATCTGCTGGTAGTCAAACGGAAGCTCCGGAGGCATCCCGTGGCGGTTTTTTGCGTCCCACGTAGGGGCGTGACTGGTATACATGACGCGGCTTCCGCCCTGCGCCTTCTTCTTTCCGTCGATCTCAACGACCGTTTCCTTGTAATTTGCGAAAAGCACGACGTCCGCCCATTCCTTGCAGAGCGCGGCAATCTGAGACCCCGCCTTGTTCCCCAGCTTGAGCTCCCATCGATCGTATGACCCGGTCTCGTCGGGCCGCTCAAACTTCCGGATAATGCTGTGCGCCGTGATGACCACATTGATTCCCTTGTCCACCACTTCCGTCATGAGGTCAAGGAGCTTCCCGAATTCTTCCTTGGCATAGACGTACCCCTTGCCATAGCCGAAATCCTCGATGCCCTTCTTCCCTTCTCTCATGCAGACGGCCGTCTCGCACAGCCGCACCGCCCAATCTGCCGTGTCAAGCACAAGGGTCTGGTATCCCGCGGGATCCGCGACAAGGGATCTCACGTCCTCCAGAATGGCATCCCACGTCCTGGGCGGCTCAAACCGCGCCACATCCATGTGATTCGTGCTCCCCTCCGTGTCGATGAACACAGGCCACGGAAACTTCGATGCAAACGTGGTCTTTCCGATGCCCTCCGGTCCGTAAATGACGAGCTTCAGAGGTTTCTTCACAATTCCCCTGGTTACTTTGATGCCCATGTTCCCCATCCTTTCGTTTCCTGGGTTTCGGCCGCCGCCTTGGGTGCCGCCTCATCCTTTGCATATCCGTCCTCAATGATGATGGAGCATTCCCCATCCGTGGACACCCTTGTGGCGATGACCTGCAGTCCCTCGCCCTCCAGCCATGCGCCGAACTCCTTCAATGTCTCCTGATCCATCTGCTCCAACTTATCCATGAGGACGAAGCCGCACTCGGGATTCAGCTTCCGGACAATGGCCACGGCGACCCTCAGCTGCTCGCTGCCGCTCATGCAGTCCCACTTCTGTCCGTTGTAGACCAGTTCACCGTTCTCCACGGAAAGGCCGGGAAGCGGAAGGTCCGCCTGGTCCAGCAGGTCTTTGCGCGCCTTCCGGATGTCCTCGATGTCTGCGGTAAGGTTCCGGTACTGCTTGGAAAACCCTTCCGCATCAATCTCTGCCTTTTCCCGGTCGAGATTGGCGCGGATTTTCACATTGAGGGCATCCACATCGGCAATGTTCCTCTCAAGCTCCTCCGTGGATTCGTCCCGGAGGTCGATGGCATCTTTTTGGGCAATCCTGAGTTTTTCCGTGAGGATGTCAACATCCTTTTCCGCCTGCGTCAGGCGTTCCCTGGCCTGTTCCAAATCCTTCTGGATTATGTCCCGGTTCTCCCGGATGCGCTGATTCTCCGCATTCCTTTTCAGGATTTCCTGCTGCCGGGCGATGAGGTCCGCCGCGCTGACCGGTTCTTTCGGAACATCCGGATGGAAAGGCATTTCGGCAGCGTACTTCTTTTTCTGGTCGGCGATGCGCCCGATCTCCGTCCTCCTGCTGTAAAGCGTGGCCTCCTCGTTGTCCAGCTTCATGAGCTCGTCGCCCACGCCGATGATCTGGAGAAGCGTCTTGCATTTCTCTGCGGGAGTTGCCTGCATGAACCTGGGAAGGTCCAGCGCCAGATTCTCGATGAAGCTGTCCAGGAGTTTCTGCCCGGATTTCTTTCCGGAAGGGTCCAGCACCTTGAGGGAGGAATTCTTCCCGGAACGCTCCACGATGATGCCGTTGGAAAGCTCCACATGGAGTTTCGGGTCTGACACGCTGCCGTCCCTGTGCGCCATAGAGGGCTCGAACTTCTTCCCTCCGAGCGCCCACGCAATGGCATCCAGAACGGAGGTCTTCCCCTGCCCGTTCCTCCCCCCGATGATGGTAAGGCCGCTCGCGGAGGGCTGGAGCTGCAGCGCCTTCACCCGTTTCACATTCTCGATCGAAAGCTGGTTGATTTTCACCATTCCTGTTCCTTCCTTTCCTCCACCAGATAGGATGCCGCCAGATCCGCCATATGCAAGAGCACGGCAAGCGGGCACTTCTGAAAAGCATTCGAGAGCATAATGCCTCCGGCATACCCTCTTGCAGCGTCGTCAAATCCCCCCATATGCCAGCGGATGGCATAAGCCTCAACCTCCGTAAGATACATGAATCTCTGCAGGATGATCACGGATTTCTCACCATGCCCTATGGGAAGCGAATCCTCAATGGTGTAGCACGGAATTTTTTCCCATTGGCCGGTCTGCTCATTCTTGACGTTCCGCGTGCTCTCCTTGTAAAAGTCAACCTTGCAAATGTCATGCAGGAGCCCGCAGATGACCATGGATTCCAGCGGATAGTGGATATTGAAGCTGTTTCCGAGGTTCAGGAGCGTATTGTAGACGCAGAGGGAATGCTCCGCCAGTCCGCCCCGGTGCGCCCCGTGGAACCTGGTCGATGCCGGCGCCGTAAAAAAGTCCGAGTCCTTCAGCCATAGAATGAGGTCATGCATGGGACGCTCACAGCCCGACAGGGCTTTGAGTATGATGCTCTTTGTGTCTTCCATCTTTTCATACCATCCTTTTTGTGCTAAACTGTAGTTGTGCTAAACTCTTTCGGCTGTCCGGTTCCCTCCGGGCGGCCTTTTTCTTTTGCCTTCACATCAATCCCCTTATCGCCATCGTCCATTGGCTGATGCTCTCCCCCACGGAGTAGCCAAGAGCGAAGGCCGCCAGCAGGATTGCCGCAAGGCCGTAACCGGATACTTCATACACCCTGTCCACGGTACGCCTCCATGCACTCCCCGAGCGTCGGGGCGTTTGCTCTCAGTTCGTCCGCCGTGGCCATTCCCCTGCGGTCCGCATCGCAGTAAAGGTCAATCTTCTCAAGGATTCTTTCCCTGTCCGTCATTGTTCGTTCCTCCCTTCTCATATAGCATACCCGCCCTTGGCAGCCGCTTCTCTGATTTCCTTCTCCGTGAAGCCCGTATATTCCATGAACAGCTTCGGACTAATGTAGTATGAGAATTTCTGCTTCCTGCCGATGTTGCCTGTAGGAACCGCATTTCCGAAAGGCAGCAGATTTCTCTGCAATCCTATCCTGACAAACTGCGGCCCTTTTCCCATCATGGCTGCCGCCAACTCCGGCATAATTTTCCTGATCATAACTCAATCCCTCCCTCACTTATGGGATGTTAATCAAAGGCGCGCGCTCTCTTCTTCTGGAGAAAGAAGCTGCACACGGCAATTAGAGCTTAATTGTCTGTGCGCAGAAAGGAGTGCGTACTCCGCGTCTCCCAGCAGCATGCCTTCAAGAATTTTAAGTATTTCTTTGGTGGCATGCTGCCTTTTTTCTTTTCTCTCTTTGCTTAACACAATGTTGCTCTCCACCCTCTCACATCCTTCCTTACCAACAAGAAAATCCAGTGTACATCCTAAAATACGGCAAATATCCTTAGCTTTTTGAATGTCTAACTTTCTAGTTTTGCCATGTACTATATCCGACAATGTAGACAAAGGGATATGTGTTGATTCGGCTAGGTCTTTTAGCCGCATACTCTTTTGACGTAAGCAAATCCTAATGCGTTCGCTCATTTCAAAATCATGGGTTGTTCTCTCCATCCTCTCACCCCCTTATGTTGTATGTTGCATTTATGCGACAAACTGGGCAAAAAAAATTTCATTCATCTCGGTTACACTCAATTTCAAAGTTTTCCCTATGAGACAGGCTTCTTTAATCGAAATGTTTTCACCATCAGCATTCAGCTTTCGGTAAAGCGTCGCATGGTTGATTCCTATTGCCTTGGCAACACTACCGACATTCATTCCTCGCTCAACTATCTTGCCTTTAAGCTTATTAATATTTACCAATCAGATCACCTCCTCTCTTTATCGCGTTTATGCGACAATTTAATTGTATATTATTAGTTCTACATTGTCAACATGTTTTTCGCATAGACTGCGATTTTTCTTTATTTTTACCACAAGGTATTGCAAATATGCGAAAATATGTTAAGATGTACATAGGAGGGATGAACACCATGACCATAGGAGAACGAATCAAACAACGTCGAAGGGAACTTGGACTGTCTGTTGACGAACTTGCTGAAAAACTAAAAAAAAATCGTGCTACCATTTATAGATATGAAAGTAACGATATTGAAAATCTGCCTACCACAGTTTTAGAACCTCTAGCAAATGCATTGAATACTACTCCGGCAGAACTGATGGGGTGGAAGAGTTTTGAAGAATTTCCATCTGCCATGCAAAAACACAACCCTCTTCCAGCCGAACATCCTCTTGATGAAATACCTGTTCTCTTGACGATCTCCCATAGTCGTAAAATTTACAATCAAGATAACCTAGTAGGACATATAGGACTCAGTGAAAAGAATGTAGCAGATTTTGCATTGCCCATGCCAGATAACTCTATGATAGATGCAAATATTTCGCCACATGACATTGTTCTCGTGAAACAACAGACTCACGTAGAAGATGGACAGATCGCTTGCGTATTAGTTGAAAAATTTGCAATTATAAGAAAATTATACTTTCATCCGAAAGGAATTGAACTGCGCCCTGCTAGTTGCAATTTAAAATCTAGATTCTTTTTCCTTGAAGATTGCGACAAAATAAAAATCTTGGGACTGGTTGTTGGTTGGTTGCACTTGAACGACTAAAAAGACGCCACCATCAAGGAGGTCAAGGAATCCCGCGAAGGCCTCACCCTTATTGGCCACAACGTGGCCGTCTATACACCCCACTTCTACTCCTGGGAAGAAGTCGAATCGCTCCCCATCAAGATTATCGGGAAGGTTGTGGAGCTCCGGAGGAGGATGTGAGGGAGTCGTTTGTGCGCATACAATATATATTGATTATATAACCATATCTAGTAGTTGACAGATGCTCATATATGCCGTATA
>CAMIWP010000065.1 GCA_946402475.1 uncultured Selenomonadaceae bacterium | reverse complement strand
CGCCCTCGGAATGCCCCCCCAGGTCAAAGAGGATATCCACGCCGTCCTGCCGGATAGCCGATGCTGCTTTCTCAAAATCCTCATCGGAAAGGACTCGCCACCCGTCAGTCTGTTCCCGCACAGCTCGGGCAAATTCATCCTCCGCCGGCTTCATGCTGTAGCAGCAGACCTCAAATCTCTTCCTGTCGTATCTTGTGAGCATGGTCTCGTAAAAGCGCGCCGACGCTTGTTCGGAAAAGGCAGGGGCCAAATATCCCAGACGGATTTTTCCAGAGCGCTTCGACGCTTTTTCCGGCAAGGATTCCAGATCCCGATAAAGGCTGCCGTAGGCAAGATTCTGCCGGGCCATTTCCTCGGGGGAGATCCCGGACAGATAGTGGAGAGCAAAGAGGTAACTGGAAAAGTGCTGGCGCTGGCTCCTGAGAAAGCGATCACATTGGGCCGCCTGAAGATAGGCCTGGGCTGCCCCTTCCGGGTCTCCCACATCGTGGAAATAGGCGCCGAAGAGTTCGTGTACCCGCCACATATCCCGTTCCTGCAGTTCCTCCGAAGCATGGTCCCGGAGTTCCCTGAGAAGGGCGAAGGCTTCGTGGGCTCTTTCCTCATCCAGGCACTGCTGGATTCTCGCCAATTCCCTTCGTTCCCTTTCCCTCATATCTTCCACTCCTCGTTTCCCACCATGATCCCGATGCCTTCCCGTCCAAACTGTCCTCAGCGTTTTCTCTCCGCCGCCAGTTCCTCCAGATACCTGGAAAGAGCATCCTTCCAGTGGGGCAATCTCCGAAACCCTGCCCGGTCAAGGCATTCCTTGCTCATGCGGGAATTCTTCGGACGCACTGCCCTCGTGGGATAGGATTCGGAAGGGACGGGAATCACCTTTACGGGGCGTCCCGCCTGACGAAAGATTTCCTCTGCCAGATCCGCCCAAGAGCAGATTCCCTCGTTCGTCCCGTGATAAACGCCATAATTTTCGCTTCCTGCCATGTCCGCCACGAGCCGAGCCAAATCACGGGTGTAGGTGGGGGAGCCTACCTGATCCGCCACCACCTTGAGCTCCTTGTGGCTCTCGCCGAGATGAAGCATGGTGCGAACAAAATTTTTCCCATGGATGCCAAAGACCCAGGAAATCCGCAGGATGAAGTATCTCTGAAGAATCTCCCGCACAGCCTCTTCCCCCGCCAGCTTCGAGCGTCCGTAAGCGTTCCTCGGCCCCTTGGGATCCTCCGGCTCATAGAAAGCATCCCCCTCGCCGGGAAAGACATAGTCCGTGCTGATGTAAATGAATTTTCCCCGGAGATCCCGACAGATTTTCGCCAGATTCCGGGTGGCGTCCCCGTTTACTGCCATAGCCTTTTCCGGCTCATCCTCTGCCCTGTCCACTGCAGTGTAAGCTCCGCAGTGAACCACCACGTCGGGAGTGTATCCTTCCAAGCACCTTCTGGCCGCCGCATGATCCGTCAGGGAGAACTCCTCCCTCCCGCATCCCTTCGCCGAAACGCCCCGAGCGTCCAACTCTCTCATCACATCATAGCCCAGTTGCCCGGCTGCTCCCGTCACCAAAACCCTCATCCTTCTTCTCCTTTTCTCCAACGTTGCTTCTCGGGACATTTGGCTCGGCGTGTTCCCCTCCCTGTCAGTGCATCTCCCGTTCCACCGCCTGGAGAGCACTGTCGATCACATCGTCCATATCGTAGTACTTATACTCCGCCAAGCGTCCGCCGAAAATCACCCGGCGTTCCTCCCTTGCCATGGCGGCGTACTTCTCGTAAAGCGCCTGATTCTTCCTGTCGTTGACGGGGTAGTACGCCTCATCCCCGGGGTTCCAGTCCGAGGGATATTCTCTCGTCACATAAGTCACGGGCTGGGTGCCGAACTCGAAATGCTTGTGCTCGATGCTTCGAGTGTAGGGAACCTCCCGAGCCGTATAATTCATGACGGCAACTCCCTGACGATTCTCTTCTTCATAGCGTTCCGTCTCAAAGCGCAGACCGCGGTACTCAAGCCCTCCAAAGGAGGAATCAAAATAGGCATCAATGGCTCCCGTGTAGACCACCTTGTCCGCCAGGGAGGAAAGCTCTCCTCGGTTCTCGTTGAAGTCCACCCCCAGACGAACCTCGATACCTTCCAACAGTCCGTCGACGAGGCGGTTATATCCCCCTATGGGAATGCCTTGATAGCGGTCATTGAAATAATTATTGTCAAAGGTATAACGCACGGGAAGACGCTTGATAATGAAGGCGGGAAGTTCCCGGCAATCGCGGCCCCATTGTTTCTCCGTATAGCCCTGGATGAGTTTCCGATAGATGTCCGTGCCCACCAGGGAGATGGCCTGCTCCTCAAGATTCCCGGGCTCATCCCGGATGACGGCTCTCTGCTGCGCGATGCGATCCGCTGCCTCCTTGGGAGTGGTCACGCCCCAGAGTTTGGCGAAGGTGTTCATGTTGAAGGGGAGATTATAGAGCTCCCCCCTGTAGTTCGCCACAGGGGAGTTGACATAGTGATTGAACTCCGCGAAGCGATTCACGTAGTCCCATACGCGCCTATCGCTGGTATGAAAGATATGGGCACCGTACTTGTGGATGCGGATGCCCTCCCGCTCCTCGCAGTAGACATTCCCCCCCGCGTGTTCCCGACGTTCCACCACGAGACAACGCTTCCCACGCTCCTTCATCTCATGTGCGAAAACGCTGCCGAACAGCCCGCTTCCGACGATCAGGTAATCATACATCGCACCATGCTCCTTTATAAAGCTTCACCCCCTACTTGCGGAAGTGATGGGCATCTTCTGCCTCGTTATATTCCTTCCCAGAAGTCCCCGGCTTCTTTTTCCGCACTCCCGGCATCTTCCTGCGTTGTCCTTTTTTCATCCGCCAAGGGAATCCTCAGATGAATCTCCGTCCCCTTTTTTATCTCACTTTTTAAAGTTATTTCTATATTGTGCTGTTCGGCGATCCAGCGAGCAATAGAGAGCCCCAGGCCGGTTCCACCAATGCTGCCCTCTGCCTTCGTGCGGGAGCTGTCCACCCGATAGAAGCGCTCGAATACCTTTTCCTGATTCTCCGGCGCGATCCCGATGCCCGTGTCTCCCAGAACCAAGCAGAAGCAGTCTCCCTCCCGCACAGAAGAAGCGTAGATCCTGCCCCCTTTCGGGGTGTATTTCTGGCTGTTCTCCAGAAAGACGCGGAGCATCTGGCGCATGATGACCTGATCGGCATAGATGCAACCGCTGTCGTTTCGCAGAAGCTCCACCTGATGCTCCTTCGCCACCAGTTTCATCTTCTTCATGACATCCGCCACCAGCTCGGAAAGATCGAACAATTCCTTGTGAAGGGCCTGCCGCCTCTGGTCGGCCCGCGCCAAAAAGAGGAGTTTCTCGATGAGCTGCTGCATGTCCTCTGCCTCGGAGCGGATGGAGGAGATCCCTTCGTCCAGTATCTCAGGGTCCTCCCGCCCCCAGCGGCTCAAGAGGTCGGAGTATCCCAGGATCACCGTCACCGGTGTCCGAAGCTCATGGGATGCGTCGGATACGAACTGCTGCTGCTGCTTGAAGCCGTCCTGCAAACGATCCATCATGCGATTGAAGGTCTCTGCCAACTCCGTGAGCTCGTCTCTTCGGCGAGCCGGTATGGGAATGCGGCTCCCCATGCGCTCCACGGCCACCCTTCGGGACATGCGGGTGAGGGTGCGGATGGGCTTCAGGATCTTGCGGCTCAGGTAGAAACCCGCCCGAAGGGCGATGAGAAAGCCCAGGATGTTGGTAATGAACAGCACCCAGAGCAGGGTCCTGAGAAACGCTTTCTCCGCGGTGATGGTCTTGAAGAAATGCAGCTCATAGACATTCCCCCGCTGCATGACCTGCATTCTGGCATAGTAGATGCTCATGTTCCTCAGATCCGCAACCCCCATGTTGGGATTGGCGAGAAGCGGCGGGCTATCCCTCAAATGGCTTGTCACTCGCTCAATGGAGGGGTAATGGGTGTCGTTCTCGAAGATCACCCGCCCGGAGATATCCGTTACCCGGAGGACAACGCCGGGTAGCAGGGGATCGTCCCGCCAAAAATTCGGTGAGAAGAGTTCTCCGCGCGCCACCTTTTCCATGACATTGTGCATGCTGATGTCCATTTCCTTCTCCGCCTGATGGTAGAAGCTGAAATAGACGCCTGCGCCCGTGACGGCACTGGTGACAAGGAGCACGACACATAGGATAGCCGCGTAGATCAGGGTGATCTTCATGGAGATCTTGGGGTACAACAGCTGATCCGCAACCTGTCCCAGCCGCACGCGCCATGCTTTCATGGATTGCCCGTCACTCCTTCACCACGTATCCGACGCCGCGCACCGTATGGATGTATTTGTCGTGGAATCTGTCGTCGATCTTTGCGCGCAGATAGCGGATATACACGTCCACCACATTGGTGTCCCCCATGTAGTCGTATCCCCAAACTTCCTGAAGGATCTGATCCCGGCTCAGAACCATGCGTTTGTTGCGCATGAGGTACTCCAAAAGGGAATATTCCTTCTTGGTGAGTTCCACGTTCTCCCCCTTTACTTGCACCTCATATCGGCTGGGGTAGAGCACCAGATCCTTGACCACCAGTTTTTCGCCCTTCGGTTCTTCCGATGGTTGCGGGGAAGGGTGTTTCCTGAGAGCCGCCCGGATCCTTGCCATGAGTTCCTGCATGACGAAGGGCTTTGTCACATAGTCATCGGCGCCGAGATCCAACCCGTTCACCTTGTCCTCGATCTCATCTCGGGCCGTGAGCATGATAATGGGGATATCCGTCACCTCCCTGACCCTTCGGCAGATCTCCATGCCGTCCATGTCCGGCAACATGACATCCAGTAGCACCAAGTCATAATCCTCCTGCATGATGCGTTCAAAGGCCCTGCGTCCGTTGGCCTCCGTTGCCGTCCCGAATCCCTCATGTTCCAGCTCGATCTGCAGGAAGCGGGCGATGCGACGCTCGTCCTCCACAATAAAAACGCGTATCGGCTCTGACATTGCGATCACTCCCATTCGAATAGATTCCGCCGTCCTGGGGATACGGCAGGAACGACAGTATCATCATATACTCCGAAAAGGGCAAAAGAAAGCCGCTACGCGCAATTTTAATTGAATTCTAATGGGACTTCTTCGCTTCGGCCTTTGCCATGAATTTCTCCCGAAGGACGGCAAAACGCCGATGGGTACCTGCACCGATCTCGTCTTTCCCGTCAAAGGCCCTCACATCATAGGTGATCTTTCGCCCCTCCACGGCGGTGATCTCCGCCTCCGCCCACACTTCCATGCCCCGGGGAGTCGCCGCCTTGTGCTGCACGTCCAAGGCGATTCCGACCGAGGTCCAGCCTTCCGGCAGATGCTCCTGTGCCAGTTCCGCCGCCGCCCGTTCCATGAGACACGTCATGGCGGGAGTGGCGTACACCGGCAAGCTGCCGCTTCCCATGGCAACGGCGGTATTTCCCTCCTCCACCGTCTCCGAGACGCTGTGCTTCATGCCGATCTTGAGCGCTTCTGTTTCCATGCCTACTCTGTCCTTTCTGCTGCCTTTTCCAAGTACATTTCCCGGAACATCTGCATAAAATGCCGACATCCAGCCGAGAGACTTCGATTCTTCAGCCATGCAATCACCGTGTGGGTGGACATCTCCGGTTCCACCAAGCGCTTGCAGATGAGGTTGCCGTCCGTGAGCAGACTCATGGAGGATACGGGCATGACCGCCGCCCCAAGTCCCATCTTCACCAGAAGGAGATCCTGGACAATGCTGTCGCTGACGCAGACAATATCCGGCTCAAAACCCTGTTTGCGGCAGTTCGCCATGAACATGGTCTGCCAACGAAGGGGGATGATGATGGGTTCATCCTTCAATTCCTTCAGACGGATGACTTCTTCCTCCCGCTCGCAATCCTTCTCCCGATTCATTACCACCACCAGCGGCTCATTGGGAAGCACGATGGACTCATAGGTCTCTGCATCCACTTGGGTGCGAGTGATTCCAATCTCGATGATGCGGTTGTCCAGGAGTTCCAGGATCCGCGCACCGTCCGCCTCCCAGATCTGAAAGCTCACCTGAGGATAGCGCCCATGGAATTTCACGACGAGATCCGGAAGCAGCATAGCTCCCGAAGTGGTGATGGTCCCCAGCCGCACCTTCCCCGCCACGCCGGAGCCGATTTCCGTGATCTCCCGCACCGCGCCGTCCACCATGCCCAGGATATGCTCCACGCGGTTGTAAAGAACCTGCCCCGCATCGGTCAGGCGAATGCGTCGGCTCCCCCGCTCGAAGAGCCGGATCCCCAGCCTCTGTTCCAGCCGCTTCATCTGCCGGGACAGGGCGGGCTGGGCAAGAGCCAATCGTTGCGCCGCATGACTGATGTTCCCCTCCTCCACAATGGCGTAAAAGGCCCGCATATCCTTGATCTCCATTTCAAATCCTTCCTTCGTCTCCCCCGGCATCGAGCATCTCGTCGCCCCATGCCTTCGAGATATTCACTAGATGTATTATAACGCCATTGTTCCAGTTTTGCCAAGGGCAAAACTACCCATCAGCGTTTCGACAGGCTTGCCCTGTCCTAACGCCATTGTTCCAGTTTTGCCAAGGGCAAAACTACCCATCAGCGTTTCGACAGGCTTGCCCTGTCCTAACGCCATTGTTCCAGTTTTGCCAAGGGCAAAACTACCCATCAGCGTTTCGACA
>CAMIWP010000064.1 GCA_946402475.1 uncultured Selenomonadaceae bacterium | reverse complement strand
AAGGTACTGGCTGGCATTCGCAGGATTTCCCTCCAGAATAGCAACCTTCACGGCCGATAGATTTCCATCCTCCACGTGAACATTTCCCGCTTCGACCTCTGCCTGTACCTTTTCCCAAAGGGCCTTCCTCGATCCCTTCGTGTCACGGTAAACGACATTGTTGTAGGAAACATTCTTGGACTTGGGCGATTTGTCACCGTCACAATTGAAGAACATGTACTCTTCTGCCTTTTTGGCAGGAGCAGCAGGCTTCTTTGCATCTTTTTTTATGGGCATGAACATCCTCCTCCAAATATAAAGATGATAGAAAATAAAACCTCCATCATTATATCACTTATTTTCTTTTTTGCAAGAAAATAAGGCATTGCCCTAAACAATGCCCCCATAAGCACAAACATCAAGCAACGGATCTAGCATTCTTCAGCGGGGTAATACTGTCCAGCCACTCGCTCACTGCGGCGCGCTCTGAGGGCGCTGCGATGATACCCGCATATTCCTTGAAGCTACTGCTCCCACAAAGCTTCGCCGCCCGGGAAAACTGGTGTATCCTTGCCGGAATGAGAATACCGCTCTGCCATTGAGAATAAATCTTTTGTTTCATGCAACCACTCCCTGTTCTACACAACTGACATCAACAAAGGCCATCCACGACCCCGATTGCCAGATGTGCCATGACTTCTTCCCCATCCTTGCTTAAGTTTATTTTACCATAATCTCTGCTAATGGTCAACTTATTGAGAACTTTTTTCTACAATCTCTCTCACGCTGTCGGATATGCGATTATCGCTCATGGAACTGGATACAATCCGCTTCTGTTCGTCGGTGAGGAGCTTGTCAGCTCCCTCCTCGGTAGCCTTGTCCACCAGATCCTTCACGCTGTCGGATATGCGGTTGTCGCTCATGGAACCCAAGACGATACCCATTTGCTCCTCCGTAAGATCTCCCTCCCCGCCCTTGGAGTTCTCCTCCTCCGGCTTCTCCTCTTCGGTTTCCTGTACCTCTCCCGTATTGTAGAGGACATGCTTTCCCTTATACCTGAAGATCTCCTTTCTCATGCCGCGCAGGCATTAAGCCCGCTCCACCTCCTTGGGTTGCACATGATATTCCTCGGACAGTTTTCGGAAGAGAGGCAGGGAACGACGAATGGTCTCCTCCTTGATGCAGTAAGCCGCACGAAAATGGCCCGGACAGCCGAAATCCGTCCCTGGAACCAACAGGAGATCGTATTTCTTTGCCCGCTCGCAAAAAGCGTAATCGTCCGGCTCAAGAGATCGCGGAAAGAGATAGAACGCTCCCTGAGGCTTCACGCAACGAAATCCCGCCTCCACAAGACCCCGATAGAGCAATTGCCCGTTTTTCGCGTAGGGACGAATGTCCGAGGGCCGATCGGCGCAACGGGCAATGACCAGCTGCCAGAGAGAAGGGGCATTGACATGGGTGAGCACCCGGGCAGCACCCGCAATGGCTCCGTAAATCCGCTCGAAATCAGCCACTTCATCGGGGACCGCGATGTAACCGATGCGCTCCCCGGGCAGGGAGAATGCCTTGCTGTAAGAGTAGCAGACCAAGGTATTCGCGTAGTACTTCGGCACATAAGGCACGGTATATCCCTCGAAGGCAATCTCCCGATAAGGCTCATCGGAAATGATGAAAACAGGGTGTCCGTATTCTTCTTCTTTCTTTCGAAGGATCCTCGCAAGCTCCCTGATGGTCTCTTCCGAGTAAACAACTCCGCTGGGATTGTTGGGCGAATTGACAATCACGGCTTTGGTGTGGGAAGTCAGGCATTTTTCAAAAGCCGAAAAATCGATCTGGAAGTCCTCCGGCTGAGGAGGCACCACCACCAGTTTTCCCCCCACGGATTCCACAAAGCAACGATATTCCGGGAAGAAGGGCGCAAAAGCGATGAACTCGTCCCCCGGCTCGCAGAGAGCCTTGAAGGAGATGGTAATGGCCGCTGCGGCTCCCGCCGTCAGAAAAAGATTCTTTCCGGAGAACCGCACTCCAAAACGGTGACTGATGCTCTTCGCCAGGATCTCCCGAACCTGCGGATTGCCCGGAGCGATAGTGTATCCATGAACAGTGCTTGGTTCCATCTCCGTGAGGATGTCCATCACCGCCTGCTTGATGAATTCCGGTGTGGGAACATTGGGATTGCCCAGACTGAAATCGTATATATTCTCCTCCCCGATCTCCGCAGCACGCTTCCGTCCAAATTCAAAAATGGCGCGAATCGTGGATTTTTTCGTGCCAAGTTCATACATCTTATCGGCGACCATAAAACCACTCCTTCGATCTCCTTTGGAAACTCCACTGTTTTCCCGTCCTGCGGCAAGCAGGAATCTTTTTCTTTCGAGATATAAGTATAGCACAGAATCCCGCCACTGAAAAGGAAAAGAGGTTCCCGCGAGGGGAACCCCTTCTCATCCGTTCGGCAAGCGCCGCGTTATCCGTCATGACTCACAAAAGTACTTCATGCTCGTCTTCTTCCATTCCTTCTTCGAGTACAGCATGGTGCGATTGGCGACTCCGTTGGCCTTTCCCAGCATATCGGCGATCCTCTCGCATTCCTGTCGGCTACGGCCATGGATCAGCGTGTAGAGATTGTAGGGCCAACCCGGGGCCGTCATGCGGTCATAGCAATGGGATACTGCCGGATGGGCGCTCATCCTCATGGCAATCTGCTCCAGATCCTTCTCGGGAACTTCCCAAGCGCAAAGCACATTCGAGGAAAATCCCACTTCCCGATGCCGAAGAACGGCTCCCATCTTTCGGATGCACTTTTCCTCCGACAGCGTCTTCACACGCTCCAAAAACTCCTCCTCCGAGATGCCCACCTGTTGGGCCAGGAGTTTGTAAGGCTCTTCCACCAAAGGAAAATCCCCCTGCAAAGCTCGGATGACATCCTTGTCCAATTTGCTGAGCACTTTACCCTACCTCCTAACTCAACCGAAACTGGACATTGATCTTGTACTTCTTCTTCGCCTTGAGGTTCAACATATCATCCACACCCGGCATAGCCCGTATTTCATCCAGAACACGTTTCTCGTGCTCCGCATCCGGGGACAACAGGGTAAACCAGAGGTTGTACCGCCCTTCCCGCTCATAGTTGTGGGTGGCTCCCGGATAGAGATTGATAGCCTCGGCTACGGTCTTCATCCTGTCCGAGGATACCTTGAGCGCTACCAATGTCCCTCGATAGCCCAGCCGATTGGAATCAAAGAAGGTGCCGATGCGACGAAGATATCCTTCTTCCTTCAACTTGCGAAGGCGTTCCAGAACCGTGGCTTCATCCGTACCAAGCTGTTCCCCCAAAACGGCAAAGGGATGGCCGCAAACCGGCAGATTTCCCTGAAGCAAATTCAACAGTTCCTTGTCAAATGACGAGAGCTCTGTCAATTTCCACACCCCCAAAAGAGAAATCTCCAAAATCCATGAATCCGATTCACTTTTCTCTTATTTTACCAAAGTTTCCTCTATCACGTCAAGCAAATCTGAACGGCCTTCATTTTTTAGGGATGAATAGGGAAGAACGGACAATTCCTGGACACCCAGAGATTTACGAATCTGCGCGACCTGCTTCTGGCGAACGCTCCTGCCGATCTTGTCTGCCTTGGTGGCCACTATGAGAACGGGAATGTTGTTCTCCACAAGCCATCGAAACATCTCCGCATCCGATGCCATGGGCTCGTGGCGGATATCAATCAACTGGCAGACAAATCTCACTTCCTTGGATTCCAAGAGGTACTCCTCGATAAACTTCGCCCAGAGCTTTCTCTGCTCCCTGCCCCTTTTGGCATAACCGTATCCGGGAAGATCCACAAGGTAAAAAGACTTTCTTTCCCCCGTGTCCGCGCTCTTTGCTCCCACCTCATAAAAATTGATCGTCTGCGTCTTTCCCGGCTGGGAAGACACCCTGGCCAAGTTCTTCACCCTTGTCAGGGAATTGATCAAGGAGGACTTGCCCACATTGGAACGGCCGATGAAAACGATCTCCGGCAGTCCTCCCCGAGGATACTGCTCCTTCTTCACCGCCGAAGCGACATACCGTCCCTGTGTGACAATCACCGTCTCCTCCATGCATCTCACCTCTTCGCCAAAGCCACAGCCAGGACTTCATCCATGTGCTCGACAGGGACAAACTCCAACTTGTCGCGGACAAAGTCGGGAATCTCCTCGATGTCCCGCTCGTTTTCTTTGGGAAGAACAATGGTGTGCATGCCCTCCCGATAGGCAGCCAGCACCTTTTCCTTCAAACCGCCGATGGGCAGAACATTGCCCCGCAGAGTAATCTCTCCCGTCATGGCCACATCGCTTCTGACCTTCCGCTTCGTCAAGGCGGAAATCATGGCCGTGGCCATGGTGATTCCTGCGGAGGGGCCGTCCTTGGGGATGGCTCCCTCCGGCAGATGGATGTGAAGGTCATATTTCTCGTAGAAATCCTCCTCCAGTTTGAGCTTGTCCGCCCTACTTCGAACATAGGAAAGCCCCGCACGGGCGGATTCCTGCATCACGTCTCCAAGCTGTCCCGTAAGGATGAGCTTTCCCTTCCCCCGAAGGACCGTAGCCTCCGTGGGAAGGATGTCTCCTCCCACTTCGGTCCACGCCATGCCGGTGGCAACGCCGACCTGGGGTTTTTTCTCCGCCTTCTTGTTCAGGTACTTGGGTTTTTCCAAAAAATCTGTCAGATTTTCCTTGGAAACCTTCACCGTCGTCTCTTTGCCCTCCACGATGCGCCGGGCAGCCTTGCGGCAGACATGACCGATGACCCGTTCCAGCTCTCGGACTCCGGCCTCCCTGGTATACTCTGTAATGATCTTCTGCAGGACCCCGCTGCCGAGTCGGATATCCTTCGCCTTGAGGCCGTTTTTCTCCCGCTGGCGAGGCACGAGATAACGCTTGGCTATCTCAAGCTTCTCCGCTTCCGTGTAGCTGGAAAGGGTGATGATCTCCATCCTGTCCCGAAGGGGGCGGGGAATGTTCGCCATATTGTTTGCCGTTACGATCCAGAGAACCTTGGAGAGATCAAACGGCAGTTCAATATAATGATCGCTGAAGGCGGAGTTCTGGGCCGGATCCAAGACTTCCAGCAAAGCCGCCGAGGGATCTCCCTGATAGGACGTAGCCAGCTTGTCCACCTCATCCAGAAGGAATACGGGGTTTTTCGTTCCCGCATGGTGTATCCCCTCAATGATGCGCCCTGGGAGCGCCCCAACGTAGGTGCGACGATGGCCGCGAATCTCCGCCTCGTCCCTTATGCCCCCGAGGGAGGCGCGGACGAATTTCCTGCCGATGGCCCGAGCCACAGAACTTGCCAGAGATGTCTTTCCTACCCCCGGAGGTCCCACAAGGCAAAGGATCGGCGCACTCTTGTCCTTGGTGAGCTGATGCACGGCCAGATATTCAAGGATGCGCTCCTTTACCTTCTCCAATCCGTAGTGATCCCGTTCTAGAATCTTTTCCGCTGCTGCAATATCCACGGCATCTTTGGACATTTTCTCCCAGGGGAGTTCGATCAGCCAGTCAAGATAACCGCGGATCACCGTGAGCTCCGGCGACATGCTGGATGTGAGCTCCATGCGATGAAGCTCCTTCTCAATGACCTTCCTTACCTCTTGCGGATATTTCCCCTCGGCAAGCTGCTTTCGATATTCCTCGATCTCCTCGTCCTTGTCCTGATCATCTCCCAATTCCTTTCGGATGGCCTTGATCTGTTCCCTGAGGTAGAATTCCTTCTGAACCTTTTCCATCTGCTTGCGCACGCGATCGCCGATCTTGCGCTCGATTTCCAGAATGTCCAATTCCCTGGCCAAAACCCCATAGAGCTTTTCCAAACGCTCCTTCAGGTCAATGCTGGAGAGCAGATCCTGCTTTACTTCCAGCTTCAGGTTCAGGTGACTGGCGATCAGATCGCAGAGGCGTCCCCCGTCATCGAGAATCGCCACGGAAACCAACGCCTCCGCAGGAATCTTCTTGCTCAAGCGCACCCATTCCTCAAACTGATGGACCACTGCCCTGGTCAGGGCCTCCATCTGCATGGAAGTGTCGATTTCATCGCGATATTCCTGAATATCCGCCTCTGCGTACTTCTCCGTTTCACGATAGTCCATGATGAGGGCACGATGCAATCCCTCCACCAGGACACGAACCGTTCCTCCGGGAAGCTTCAGTATCTGCCGGATCTCCACCACGGTGCCCACGTCATACAGTTCTTCCCGGGTGGGTTCATCGACCTCCGCATCCCTCTGGGCCGTCACCATGACCTGACGATCGCGTACCATGGCTTCCTCCAGGGCAGCCACGGAACGATCCCGTCCCACATCCAGATGAATGATCATGTAGGGAAATACCATCATCCCGCGCAAAGGCAGGAGAGGCAGTGTACGAACCTCTGCCATAATGAGCCTCCTCATACTCTCTATTCATGAACAAGGCGCTGCAACATGGCAGCGCCTTGAAGATTCATCCGTTGCAAGGCCCGTCACGCAGAAACTTCCCTGCTGCTCATGACCTTTTTGGCTTTTTTCTTTTCGATGGTAAGCACCGGATCCTTCTCCTCCGCACCGGCTTCCTTCGTCACCATGCAAGAGGATACATCCTCCGCAGAAGGGATGTCGTACATGACATTTCGCATGACCTTTTCCAAGATGGATCGAAGTCCTCTGGCCCCGGTCTTGCGCTTCAACGCCTCCTTGGCAATCA
>CAMIWP010000063.1 GCA_946402475.1 uncultured Selenomonadaceae bacterium | reverse complement strand
GATTTTTGCATCCGAGCTTGTGGTTCCCGACGTCATGATCTTCGCGAAGGCACGCTAACCTCTCGTGCCCAAGGAGGCTTTTTGGGCGGGACGCTTCTCCCTGCTCATCATGTCACTTTCCTCTGTGAAGCGACCGCCCCTCTTTCTCAGCGCAGGCTGCGCGTTTTCTTTCAGGCGATCATACTCTGCTGACAAGCTTAGGAGAACTTCGACTTCGTAGTCCGTTAAGGGCAAGGGGCGTATCTTTCTGGCTAATTTTACAAGGATGTCCGACTTGTCTTTCAATGTCTTCACCTCGATTGGGTTATTTAACTCATTATACAATAAATAAAAAGGTTGTTCAACCGAATGGGCGGAAATGCCTGTTGAATCCTCCTTTTTTCTTATGCTATCATGTATTAGAGGGTGGTGATCCTGTGAAAAGTCGTATTCGTGAACTCAGGGAATATCTGGGCTTGACGCAAGCGGCCTTCGGCGAGCGCGTGGGAGTTTCCCGTGATGTGGTGAACAATCTGGAGCGAGGAAGGGTGGCATTGACTGGCATAAAGGCCAAGGCAATCTGCACGGCCTTTCATGTCAGTTTCGATTGGCTGATGGGAGAGGATTGCGATATGTTCGCTTCCTCTGAGGAAGCCGTTGTTGAGGAACTTGTTCGGAAAATGCGTCTGTCCGACAAACAAGCGCAGATTCTGCGCTTGTTTGCTCGCATGGACGACAAGAAACGGGAACTGGTTGCGGAGGCTTTTTTTCAGCTGATTGAAACTGCGAGAGAAGATCGTTGTGACGGGTCGATCCGGCAGATACCCGCATCTCGAGTGAAGAGAGAGGATCCGGCCATCCCGAATACGACGGAAGGCTGTGACACATAGGAAACTGCCGCACGCTCTCGCTGCATGCGGCAGTTTCTGTTTTTTTCGGTTGTGCTAGGGCAGCGGGATTCAGCAATGTTCCTCCCAGAAGGCAACGTAGTCCTCCTCCGGCATGGGCTTTGCGTTGAGGTAGCCCTGTCCGTATTCGCAACCCAGTTCCGAGAGAAGCTGTTCCTGTTCCGGGGTCTCGATGCCCTCGCAGAGAACCTTCATGTTGAGCAGCCTGCCCAGCTGGATGATGTTGCCCAGGATGCTTCGCATGCGATCGGAATCGTCGGAAGCCACGAGGAGGGATCGGTCGATCTTCATGACATCCATGGGCAGGTAGTTGAGCAAGGTGTAGGAGGAATAGCCGGAGCCGAAGTCATCCACCGACAGGCTGAATCCCATTTCCTTCAGCGCACGGACGATGCCGATGGCCTGATCCCTATGGGCCTTCTGGTCGAAGTCGCCGAATACGGTTTCCGTGAGTTCCAGCTCGATGAGGCCCTTGGGGAGATTGTATTTTTTGACCAGGGCCTTCATTTTTCCAAGATAGTCCTCTTCGGTCATGTGGAGGCGGGACTGGTTGACGGAGATCGTCACGGGGGTTTTTCCTTCTTCGATGCATCGCTTTTGGAACTTGAAGACTTCCTCCAAAAGAAAATGATCCAAGGGGATGACGAAGCCATTGCGCTCGAAGAGGGGAATGAACCTCCCCGGCGGCAGGAATCCCATTTCTTTGCTCTGCCAGCGCACCAAGGCCTCCGCTCCCACGAGCTTGTGGGTTTCCAGGTGGTATTTCGGCTGGTACCATGCGCAGAACTCCCCCTCTTTCAGGGCCTTGTCCATACACCCTTCGATCTTCTGGGCGAAGGAAAGCTCTTCCTGGAGGGCGGCGTCGAAGATCTGCACGTGAGTGTTGGATTTCTCCGCTTCATGGCTGGCCACATGGGCGCATTCGATGGCATGATCCAAGGCGTTCCCATCTTTCGGCAGAAGGCAAAGTCCCGCTTGCATGTGAAGCCAGATGCGGGCATCCGGGGTTTCGATGTAGCCGTACTTCGTCACGGCGGAGGTGGCGAGGCGTATCATATCATCATCGTTTTTCCCCTTGCAGAGGCAGACGAGATGCCCTGCATCGCTGCCCGCCGCCGCGAGGATGACCCAATCCGTTTGCTGCATCTGCTCCGCCATGGCCTTGAGCTGTTTCTCCAGAAGCTCCTTGCCGTAAGGCAGGGCAACTGCCGTTTTGCTGTCCATGGCGAATACGGCGGCGTAGATCCGCATGTCCGGCGACTCCCGACGAATTTTCTCGCAACGTGCGGGGGCTTCTTTTCCAAGCCAGAGGAGATTCGGGAGATGGTAGCGCATGTCCGTGTAGGCCATGTGATGGACGATGTCGAAATGCCGCTTGCGCATCCGCGAGCGGTAGACAATGGCGGCGGCAATGATGCCCATGACCAAGAGCATCAGGCCCAGGACGTGTAAGGGGTAGTGGTAGATCAACCACTGGGGACTGACGTGCTGAATCTCCTTTGAACTGTCGTTCATCACACTGTGGAGCTTGGCGAGGTCAAGATGGTTGATCTCTTTATTGAGAATGCGCCAGAGGAGAGGATCCGCTTCCATGGACACACCGAGGCTCACAGCCTCCGCAAAGGCGCTTTCTGTGTCTGCGTCCAAGTTGTAGGAATTGGTTTCCTCCATCAGATGGGGGACTTCGCTCCGAGGGGCAAAGAGAATGTCGGCTCTGCCCTCGCTGACTGCGCGGAAGCACTCCTGAATGGTCTCGCAATAGAGCCGTTTGTCCTCCGGGTAGCGTGGCTCGATGAAGGAAGGAGTATACTGATGCTCAGGGATACAGGCCACTGTGTCGTTCTTTCCGGACATTGTGCCGCGCCGACGCACGGAAACGAAGTCCACCTGCATGTAGGATTGCGTGGGGATGGCGTTTCGTTCTCCTGCCCAGCTGAAATCGCAGATGATGTCCCCCAGGAAATCCAATTTGCCCGTCTGGATGAGCCGCATGGTTTCTGCCCCGTTTGTGGTGGGAAGAATCTCAATCTCCACACCGAGATCTTCCGACATCTGGCGGATGACTTCCGGGATTACGCCATGGGCCGTTTTGCCCTCCCAATAGACATAGGGAGGTTCCCGCATGAAGATCGCCGTGGTGAGTTTCTTCTTTGCCTTGAGGTATTCCCGTTCTTGGCGGGTCAGGATCAAGGGAATGCCGCCGTTTCGCAGATACTTGTTCTGCAACCGTTCACGGATGTCAAACTGATTCATCAGCATGGCATCCATGGCGGCATTCATCTCTGCCAGGAGCTCCTTGCGATCGCTGCGGACCAGGAGCCGATAACTTTGACGGTCGAAGTCGGAAAGGACATTCTCTGCCTTGTTGGGCTCCAAGATGGGGGTGACGTAGCCGTCGATCTCTCCGCGTTCGAAAGCTTCTTCCATGTCGTAATGCACGGGATAGGGCAGGAGTTCGTAGGTGAATTCTTCCTCTGCCGCAACTTTTGGAAGGGAGGGAGTGGGAGCGGTGTAGGGAATGTATCCCAGTTTCATGTGAGGGGATGCTTTTCCGTCTTTCGTGATGATTCCCATGGAGTAGCGGCCGATGACATGTTCGGTCCGGCGGGCAAAGGGAAGACTGCGGTAGTCCCCCGGCATGGCGGGAAGGAGATCGATGGCGCCGGATCGAAGTTTTTCCCCGCATTCCGCCCAAGTGCGACAGGGAACGTACTCGAAATTCCAGTTGCCATAGCGGGAGAGAAACTGCATGTACTCATATCCATACCCCTGGTAATGACCGGGACGATCCTGCTCCAGGAATCCGGTCCCCGGCACATAGCCCACCCGAAGGACTGTCCTTCCCTCGGCTGTTTCAGCGGCGCAGCAGAGAAAGAGCACCAGAAACAGGGTAAAGATCCGTCCTATTTTTTTCATTCCCAATCACTCCGTATTTCTTATCAACGACGGTCTGTATCGAAATCGGCACAGCATAATTATAATTCTCTCAAATTCGTCTACCATGTGCGAAAATCCTTCCATGCCATTGAAAAAAAGTGCAGTACTGTTCCAGCCCGGCAGGATTTTCCCGTCTTATGACGAAACGCTACGGGGAGGAGTGATAGAAAGGGGCATGGACAGATGCCGCCCATGGAAAGAATTCCATCTGCCGGAGCGCAGGGACATGGGGAAACGCATCTGCATGGCTCTCTGGACGGAACGAGGAGAGATATGCATGAGCAGGAGGAAAGATACCCCCCATGAGCATGTGCTGGAGGACGGAACCGTCATCTCCCACGTGCATTCTCACACGCAGACGAGGCAGGTGAAACGGCGGATCAACAACATTATCGGGCACATGCAGGGGATATCCGACATGGTGGAAGACGGGCGGGATTGCAGCGATGTGCTGATACAGATCTCGGCGGTCAGTGCTGCCCTTCGTAAGCTCAAGGTCATGATCTTGAAGGATCATGTGGAACATTGCATCGTGGATGCCGTTCGGCAGGGGGATGAGAAAACCTTGGAAAAGCTGAACGAGGCATTGGATCGGTTGATGGATTGAGCTTGATGGAAAGAGTCCCTCCCCCCCGGGGGAGGGACTTTTTTTTGTTTGGAACTGCATTTATAATGAAGGGGAAAGAATCGAGGAGCGGATTTCCATGAAACATTATGTCATCAACCGATTGGTACAATTGATTCCCATTCTTTTTGGCATCACATTCCTGAGTTTTGCCATGATGCAGTTCACGGCAGAGGATGCAGTGGACATCATGTACGAGCGTTCGGGCAGTGTGCCCGAGGAGGTCATGGCGGCAAAACGGGCGGAGTTGGGGTTGGACAAGCCCTTTTTCATACAATACGGAAGCTGGCTGGCAAGAGCGGTTACGGGAGATATGGGACGATCCTATTTTTCCGGAAAGCCGGTCTTTGAGACCTTTGCGGAGAAACTTCCCGCCACGGTGAAGCTGATGGCGGTTTCTTTGGCACTGACGGTTCTTGTGGCCGTGCCCATGGGAATCCTGGCGGCGGTGTACCAGAACCGCTGGCCGGACTACGGGATCCGCCTCCTGAGTTTCCTGGGCAATTCGTTGCCCAATTTTTTTGTGGGCCTTTTGCTGATTTATGTCCTGGCTCTTCGGATGGGATTGCTTCCCATCTTGGGGAGTCCCCATGACTGGCGCGGTGTGGCGCTTCCTGCTCTTACGCTGGCCATTTCCATGGGGGCGAAGTACGCCCGGCAAATTCGCGTTCTGGTTCTGGAAGAGATGGATAAGCCATATGTGACGGGAGCAAGAGCCAGAGGGGTGGGGGAGCGTACGATCTTGATGAAAAGCGTTCTGCCCTCGACCTTTATCACAGTCATCACCATCCTTGCCCTTTCCATGGGCTCCCTTTTGGGGGGAACGGCCATCGTGGAGACGATTTTCATGTGGGATGGGGTGGGGAAGATGGCAGTGGACGCGATCCTCGCCAGGGACTATCCCATCATTCAGGCCTATGTGGTATGGATGTCCGTCATTTACGTGTTTATGAATCTGACGGCGGATCTCGCCTATCACTACCTCGATCCGAGGGTGAGATGGGGGGATTTCCGATGAGTTTTCTCCAAAAAAAACAGTGGCATTCCCTGTTCCCCTATCTGCTCTTGGCGGGGATTGTACTGGCTGCGGCTGTTTTCGCACCCCTTTTGACACCGCACGATCCCTATCTTCAGGATCTTGAGAGAGCGTTGTCTCCTCCGGATGGGAGAAACCTCCTGGGAACGGATCGCTATGGGCGGGACATGCTTTCCCGGGTTATCATGGGGGCCAGAACCACCCTTTGCGCTGCCCTGCTCTTGCTCCTCGTCATAGCTTCCTTTGGGACGCTCATGGGAGCGGTTTGCGGCTACCGGGGAGGGAGGCTGGATACTCTCCTCATGCGGATAAGCGATGTGTTTCTTGCATTTCCCCAGATGGTCTTTGCCATTGCTATAGCGGGAATCCTGGGGGGAGGGCTCTTTCATGCGGCACTGGCCCTCGCTTTCATCGGATGGCCGAAGTACGCTCGCATTGCTCGCGGGCTCACCCTCGTCATTCGCTCCATGCCCTATATGGATGCGGCTCGCATGGCGGGAACCGGATCTGCGGGGATGCTGCTGTCACACGTCCTGCCCAACATCGCCGGCCCCGTGTTGGTGACGGCGGTGTTGGATTTGGGAACCATCATCATGGAATTGGCGGGGCTTTCCTTTCTCGGATTGGGTGCCCAGCCTCCAACGGCGGAGTGGGGGGCCATGATGAGCAACGGGCGCAGCATGCTTCAGACGGCTCCTTGGGTGATCCTGGCTCCCGGCACGGCCATCTTTTTGTCGGTAGCCGTGTTCAATCTCTTGGGAGACAAGATACGTGACGTGATGGATCCCAAACAACTTCAGCGATAGCGAGGAGGTTTTATGTATATGTGCAAGAAAAAAATTTCCGCATTCCTTGTGGGACTTCTCTTCATGTCGGCATTCGCCGGTTGCGGGAACAGCGTTTCCGGCCCCGGCTCCTCCGGAGAAAAGGTCTTTACTTACGGCACCATGGCCTATGGCCCCGCCATGGAAACCACCAGCACGGATCCTCACAACAGCTATGACGGTTGGGCGGCCATCCGCTACGGCGTGGGAGAGACTCTCTTCAAGTTCGATGACAGAATGCAACTCACCCCATGGGTGGCGGAGAAGTATGAGCAGGTGGATGAGAACACCGTCAAAGTGACACTTCGGGACAATGTTGTCTTCTCCAACGGCAAGAAGGTCACGGGAGCAGCGGTGAAGGCGTGCCTAGAGGATCTCATTGCCCGTCATGACAGAGCCCCGAAGGATCTTAAGATCGAGTCCATTGCGGCAGAGGGACAGGAGATCTTCATT